>JALTOP010000521.1 GCA_027000105.1 Planctomycetaceae bacterium
GGTAAAGTTTTGCCAAATTGGTGACAGGTCCTGCATCCCTCATATTTTCATTTATATTTTCAATGGTCGTGCTCATGATACGAAACGAATCGGCATGTTCGATGACATAAACGGGAGCTTTCTCATCAAGAAAATGCCCGACGTCAACAATTGGATTTCCTGCCGGCGCGGAATAGACCTTTTCGACCGTTCCTTTCACAGGAACAATCTTGTAGATGGCATCAGAACAGACCAGTAAAAACTTATCGTGCCGGACGAAGTACTCGGCTTTTTCTGTTCCGAGATAAACTTTTGAATCAACCTGATCCAAATCGACGATCTCTCCAAAGCTTTCCGGTTTTTGCTCCAACGGAGTGGCAAATCCGCTCTTCCCGCAATACCGTGTCACCACGTAGCGATTTCTGAATTGCGGCGTCTGATAGGTATAAATCAAACCATCACTTTTCGAGGCGATGTGTCGACCAGGGAATTCATTCAGCATAAAGAAAATGTCTTCTCCGTATCGATAAACTCCTCTCCCTAATGAAGCGTATGTCTGATTTTTGCCGAGCCTTTTGCTGGCAAAGAAATCGTCATTTTTGAGTTTATCTTCCGTCAGCTCTTTTCTGGCAATCTGTTCTCGAAAAGGTTTATCCTCGGGGTGACTCAAATTATCCATCGTGCCAATAATATACTTGAATATCCCGAGATCATATTGCTTAACCACACGGTAAATATCACCCTGCTTCCCGATGACAAGTTCCGCGTATCTTGTGTTTTTGGTATTGAAATCAGTCGTAAACAGTACCAGAAGCTGGCACACACCAATCACAACAAACACCCCCAGAGAAACTCCACCAAGGGTAGCCGTGCGTGAGAGTCGAATCGCCTGAGCCTGTTCCCCGCTGACTCGATAGAAATTCAAAGCGGTCTTGTAAAGCCAGGCCGAAAGAAGCAGATCAATCAGGAGGCTAACCCAAAGAAAATCCCAGCCGAACTCGTACATGAAATCTGCCTTTTGATAGGCGTACAAGCCCAAAAATCCCAGAAGAAAAAGACGGGTCGTTTTCCAGCGAGGCTTCCAGACAAGAAACATCAACCCTGCAAGATAAGCCGGGATTCCCGTCATTACTGCAACCAACGCGGGAATCGGGCGGAACCAGAACATCGGATAAAGCAGCTTTTGCATTTCGACCAGATAACAAATTTCTATCACGGTAGCTGCTAACCAGACGAAAAGGAAAAGAGTGATGCCAACGACCATCTTCCCCAGTAGTACCTGCCTGGCCGATAACGATCGATGCATCAAAAAAGCCCAGCGATCTGGTGCAGATTCTTTGACAATCTGGGCAAACCCCAATGCAAAACCGGTAAACGCCCCCATTAACGAATAGAAGCGGAGTACAGAATAGTCTTCAAAATACAACTCTTCACTCACCACATAAGTGAGTGAAAAATACACAAACAGAAGACCGAGCAGTGCCCATTTGAAGTTTTCTCGCAGTTCTTTCCAGATCAGTTGTTTCATAGCACTCCTCCCGCATGTTGTAGCAGCGACACGATGCGGCTGTTGCCGCTCAGATAATCGATGACGCCGTTTTCGAGACTCAGATTGGCTTGTTCGATGCTTTTCGGATTCAACCCGGCAAGCAGTTCTTCTGTTTTTTCGTTGTAGTTGGCAATCGTCAGATGCAGTTCATTCGGATACTGCATCGCATGCACAAGTCCCGGCAATTCAGGGATGGGCGGCACTTCATCTGAAAAGCGAAGCACCCAACGAGTCAGACGTTTCAAAAATTCGTCCGGCGAGCAGCAAACGCTCAACTCTCCCTCATCAAGTATCGCGATCCAGTCTGCAACCCGTTCGACATCGTCCATTTGATGCGAACTGAACAGAATCGTCCGATCCCGGTTTTGTGTCACCATCAGCATCGCTTCAACCAACGACCGCCTCGCAACCGGATCCAGTCCTAATGTCGGATCATCCAGAATGAGCAATTCCGGTTCCGGGGCAAGCGCCAATGCCAAACAAACCCCCGCCCGCTGACCGCGCGAAAGAGACCGCGCTTTCATATTTTCTTTCAAACCGAAATGCTCGATGACCGTGCGAAACAGATCGCGATTCCAACTCGCCGCACAACTCGATTGAAACGCTTCGAGTTCGCGAATTTTCATCCAGCCATAAACGAAATGCCCTTCCGCGACATACGCAATTTTTGAACGATCTTCCGGCGTTAACTTCTGACTATCCTTCCCCAGTACCGTCGAACTGCCCCGCGTGGGAGCCATCAAGCCAAGCAGCATGCGAATGGTTGTGGTTTTCCCCGCCCCGTTGCGTCCCAGAAAGGCGAACACGCCCCCTTGGGGAATCTGCAAATCCAATTGCTTCACCGCGGCCTTGGAG
>JALTOP010000522.1 GCA_027000105.1 Planctomycetaceae bacterium
TCGGGTTCGGCTGGACTTGCGTGGCAGCTTGGCCAAAGCCTCGTAATCCCCTGCTTCTTTCAGGGCTTTCCGTCTCTCTTCGTATTTGGCAATCAGTAAAGCGTTTCGCTTCTGTTTTTCAATTTTTGCTCGTGAAGCCATAATTCCTCGATATATCCCGATATGACAAAATTCGACCGTTCTTCCGTAGACACAAGCCACAACGGACAGAACCGTCAAAAAAAGATCTGTTCCAGAGCCGGTAGGATGATCTTTTTTTCTTCATTCGTCAACTGAATTGAACCGTTTAGTTCCCGGTTTCGCCAGAATTGACAGGAAATACGCCAAATACGCCAGATTCCCACTCACGCCGAACGCAATATCCCATCCTGGTCGAACGCGGAAGGAGGAAAGCAATCAATCATCGTGCGGGCCAATTTCTGTAATGAATCAAGCCTGTTGGTATCCTGAAGCCGCGACAGACGTATCCAATTCTGATCAACCGGTCGGGATTGATCAACAGAAAGGGTCAACTCCGGTAGCAGATGTTCAATGGGCTGTTTCCCCCATCTGGCCGCCCTTTTTTCATCGAACAGAATTCCCTGAATGTTGTAGCGGATGGCCAAATGGGAGCAGATCAGATCGGACCAGGCTTCCGCACTTTTGCGAATTTCATTCAAGCGGTTCATGCGAGCCGCATCAATTTGATAACCGGAAAGAATCAGCTTCAGCGCACGTGTCCTGACCTGCATTTGGCTACTTAGAACGCTACGGCTGATCGGCTCACAGTGGCAAACATCCTTTTCGCTATCGACTGCCTGCAAAATGGTGTACCAACTGCGGTGTAACAGATCGGCACGCAAAATCTCACGCAAGTCCGGCTCATACTCGAGCCAGCACTGTCTTGAACGAATTGGATCTCCCTGAGCCAGAACCTTCTGGCAGATCGACAGATTCTGCTGCCAATGATTGGCCAGATCGCGCGAAAATATCCAGTAATGGTGCAGGGCCTTGTCTTCAACCATTTCCTCTGCATCAATAAGATGTCCGGCCCTGGCCATCATGCGGGCAGAAAGATCAAGGGCTTCAGATAACTTCAATGTTCTATTCCTGGAATCTATCGGGATCTTCCGGGCATACGGTTCCTGAAAGTTCAAAAGACGTTAAGACGAACATGAGCAGAATTCATGCCCGTCGAACGCGACCTCCGTCATTTCCCCTGATCGAATTGAACCCGCCAGGATCAAACCGGTAAAACTACTTGAATCGTTACAACCGGTCGCGATACAGACCCGTTTGGCGATAGAAAAAAGCGGCTTCGTCCGCCCTTTTCAAAATTGGAACCGATTTGGCGAAATTATTCTGACCGAATGTTGCAGATCGGCTTCGTCCATGTTGCCCGGAAGCACCAATACCCGGCCTGATAAATTTTCCAACTTCATCAAATGCCGCCCGGTAAACCGCAGACCGGTCCAATCCCGTCCGGCGGAAAGGCGACTATTTCTTCTTTGGCGGAAGTGGTCGCATTTTGAAATCGCGGATGTGAGCTGTCGTCTGGAAGGTAGCCAGGCCGATTGGCTGGGAAAGTTCCACTTCGATCCGGGTGGAAAGTTTCTTGTCGGAAATATCGACATTGACAATTCTTTTTTTGTCGAGCCAGGCTTCGATTCTATCTTTGGTAACAACCAGACGGACGTCGTACCACTGCCCGTTTTTGAATGGAAAATAATCTGTTGTTTCGTTTTCAGAGGCGTCGTAACCGTCCAGGCAGGAAAGTCCGATCACGCTGCCTCCCCAACCTCCCAGAATCAACGAGCAGTATTCTTCTTCCACCGGAAACGTCAGGGCAACAAAAAAATCCCCTCCGGTGTGCCGCTTCGCCTTCAGTCTCATCTCGTAATCAACCTTCGGGAGCGGTTTGAAGGCTTTACCCGTCATGGTGACTCCCGTCAGCGGTGCCCCCATTTAAATGATCATCGTGCCGTCTTCGACAACAACATCCGCTTCCGTACCAAAGCTGGTCTTTTTCCAGCCATTAAGCGTTTTTCCATCAAACAGCGAAATCCACTTTTCGCAGTCGGTCTGTTTCTTTCCGGACGCAGGTTTTTCCGCCAGCGCCGATGAAAGGCCCAACGAGCAGGCCAGACAGATAGAAACGGCAAACAGGAAAATGGACGCTTTGGAACTGCACGGGACCAGCATTCAATACCACCTTTATTGTTGAAATCGCCTGTTGTTGAAGTTGACTATTATTGAAATCGCCATACCGCAGGGAACAACCGCTCCCTGTTAAAACCCGGCGTGGCTGGTTCATCCTGACAGCCGTAACCAAACTGTCATTTTTCTGAAATTTGCGAGCCGTTCGCAAACTTCTACCGCTAGTAATATAAACAAACCGGA
>JALTOP010000523.1 GCA_027000105.1 Planctomycetaceae bacterium
CACGGAAAGACTTTTATCTGGGCCAAACAGACAATTCTGGCAACCGGCGGAGCGGGACGGTTGTACCGGGAAACAACCAACCCGGAAATTGCAACAGGTGATGGCCACGCGATTGCGTTCCGGGCTGGCGTGAAAATGCGGGATATGGAAATGATGCAATTCCATCCAACCGTTCTGTACATTGCAGGGGGCTCGCGGTACTTAATTTCTGAAGCGGTTCGTGGCGAAGGAGCGCATCTGGTCGATGTAACCGGTTATCGTTTCATGCCCGATTACGACGAAGCGGCGGAGCTGGCACCGCGGGATATCGTCAGCCGGGCAATTACCGCTCAAATGCAAAAGACAAAACACGCCTGTGTCTATCTCGATTTGCGACACCTCAGCAACGAACTGGTCAATGATCGATTCCCGAACATCATGCAGGTGTGCGCACAGTTTGGTCTGGATATCACCAAAGATCTTGTTCCGGTGCGTCCCGGTGCTCATTACATGATCGGCGGAGTTGTCATTGACGAGGCGGGAAAAACATCTCTACCGGGGCTATGGGCCGCAGGAGAAGTAACTTCAAGCGGACTTCACGGAGCAAACCGGCTTGCTTCGAACAGTCTGCTTGAAGGACTGTATCACGGCAAAGCCGCAGGGCAGGCCGCCTCGTTGGTAGCAGAAAATATCACCGATCATTTTTGCGCGATGCCCTTGAAAGCGGAATGGCCTGATTCACTTCCTGCGAGCGAACCACTCGATTTGACGGACATCAGAAATTCATTACTCAGCTTGATGTGGCGGCAAGTCGGCATCAGACGCACAGAGGCCGAATTGCAAGATGCCCTGCGTCAGGTGCGTTTCTGGGATCAATATGTTTCCCGTCACGAATTCGACGAAACATCTGGCTGGTCGCTGCAAAATATGCTGTTGGTCGCCCGTTTAATGCTCATCTCCGCCTTGGAAAGAACCGAATCCCGAGGTGTCCACTTCCGTAGTGATTACCCGAAAACGAATCCGGCTTTTGCAGAGCATATTCAGGTGGTGAGAGAATGAGGACTTCCCCTACTCCTCCTGCTCGACATACAAACGGGCTTTATCTGAAATATCTTTTCTGCACCAGGCCCCTTCCCAACGGATCATTTTAACTCGGGCGTATGCATTCAGTTTTGCTTCGTTGAGATCCTTTCCCATTGCGGTCACGCCGAGAACTCGACCACCGGAATTGACAATTTCTCCTCCTTCAACTTTTGTTCCCGCATGAAAGACCTTCAGTTCGGAAGTATTGGGAACAGCGTCAAGTCCGCGAATTGGATACCCTTTTTTGTAGGATCCGGGGTATCCCTGGGAAGCCATCACGACACAAACAGCCGGTCGGGAATCCCATTCAATTTCTTCAAAGTCCCGTAGCGTTCCAGACGCGGCGGCATCAAGCAGCTTGAAAAGATCGGATTTGAGCCGCATGAGAACGGGTTGCGTCTCCGGATCGCCAAAGCGGACATTGAATTCGAGAACTTTGGGGTTTCCCAGTTGATCAATCATCAGCCCGGCGTAAAGCACACCAGAAAAGTTGCAGCCCCGGCGTTTCATTTCGTGAACAACCGGGACAAGAATTGTCTGAGTAATTTTGTCCATCATCTCGGCATCAACAACTGGTGTCGGACAGTAGGCTCCCATGCCGCCGGTGTTGGGGCCGGTATCGCCATCATGAGCCGCCTTGTGATCCTGCGATGCTTCAAGCGGGATAATCGTTTTGCCATCGACGATTGCCAGAATGCTCGCTTCTGCTCCTTCCAGAAAGTCTTCGATAATCACTCGAGCCCCCGCCTCACCAAAAGCGTTGCCTGAGAGACATTCGCGGACAAAATCAAGAGCTTCCTGATAGGTGGCACAAACTTTGACCCCCTTCCCCGCGGCCAAACCGTCCGCCTTGACGACAATTGGCTGATTCATCACCGGGCTTCTGCCACTTTTCGGTTGCCGAAACCAGGCCTGTTCGTCTTCGATGCTGATCGGTTCTTCTGCGCGGAAACCGCCGCCATAACGCTCTTTGAGGTAGAACTCCGCCGCCTCAAGATCATCAAATGATTCGTAATCGGCCGTCGGAATTTTTGCTCTAGTCATAACGTCTTTGGCAAACGTTTTGCTTCCTTCCAATTGCGCGGCTGCTTTGGAAGGGCCGAAAATTTTCAAACCCGCTTTTTTGAATTCATCTACAATTCCCATCACCAGCGGAACTTCCGGGCCGGGAATTGTCAGATCGATCTTTTCATTTTGCGCGAATTGCAGCAGTGCCGGTATGTCGTCATCGGCGATGGGAACGTTCTCGCCATCCTTGCCGGTTCCCGCATTGCCCGGTGCACAAAAAACCTTTGTCACTTCAGGAGACTGTGCCAATTTCCACACCAAAGCGTGCTCACGCCCCCCCTGCCCAATTACCAACACTTTCATCCGATGCTCTCCAGCGGTTTTATCCTGAGTAAACCTGAATAAATTTATGATGTAAAGAAACAAGTATATTTTCGCGTCTTCGGAGTTCCATCCCCGCACATTTCTTGATTGTTGCCAATAATACCAGCAACGTAAATCAATCTCACTCCTCCAGAAAGTACGAACTCTCATTTTTGCAGAAACAGATTGCGGAAAAAACTCGACACGGCCGGATTATTCTGATCTCGAGAACCAAACTGAAATTTATCTCATATTTGCAAGTCGTTCATAAACTTTTACGGTTAGTCAGACAGGAGTTCCCGAAATGTCTGGACAAATCAATCAGTGATGCGTAAATTGGAATCAGTGCTTGCTGATAGGAACCGGAAGCCAACCCACGGATCTTCTTCGCACCCTCCCCTGAATTTCTCTAACTTCACGAGGTATCAAATCAAAATGTCGACCAATAATAAACCAGTATCCAATTCATCTTCATCCCGACGCCAGTTCTTGAAGACCTCTGCCGCCGGTACTGCTGTCGCTGCTGCCGCTCCGTTGTTTCTCAATGCGACTGCCAAGGCAGATACAAAAGAAATCATTCTGGGCAACGGCAAAGACCACGTTTACCGTTGTATCCACAACTGGGGGAACGATTCTCTGCCAGCATCGCACAAATATGGTGGGGCGAGCCATGGCGTTGCGGTCGATTCCGAAGGACTTGTCTATATCACCCATTACGGGACGCCCGGTTCGATTTTCGTTTTTGATGGCAATGGAAAATTTATTCGTTCCATGGGTGAGGTTCATGTTCAAAAGGGGAGTGGCAAGGGACACGGGATCGATATCCGTAAGGAAGGAAAAGAGGAATTTATCTATCTGGCTCCGAGTGAAAGCTCACTTTCCTTCACCAAAATGACCCTCAAGGGGGATGTTGTCTGGCAGCGAGGCAAAGCGGAACTCGAAAAAGACAGCGGCATTTGGGATAAAGGAGCCAAGGGATACCGTCCGACCAATACCAGTTTCCGCCCGGATGGCGGTTATTATCTGGGAGACGGATACGGCAGTAACTACCTGTTTGAATATGACAAGAACGACAAGTTCGTGCGTACTCTCGGTGGTCCTGGTACAATGGATGGTAAATTCAAAACGCCACACGGTCAGTGGCTCGATAACCGGGATGGAACACCGAAGTTGGTTGTCGCAGATCGTGCCAATAAACGGTTGCAATGGTTTGGGCTTGATGGCAAACATATCAAGACACTGGGCGGCTTCCTCTTCCCTGCCGATATCGACACTCAGGGAGATTTGATGCTCGTCCCCGACCTGCATGCACGGGTTACTTTGCTCGATAAAAGCAATGAAGTCATCACCCAATTTGGTGACGATCCCGCATGGCGAAGTAAGGTGCTCGATGGGAAAATCGGCATGCGTGGGAAACCCGCCCTGTGGCAGCCGGGCAAATTCATTCATCCACACGATGCCTGCTTTGATGCCCAGGGAAACATTTACATTGCAGAATGGGTTGTGACCGGACGCATCACCAAACTCGAAAAAATCAGTTGATCCCGACTCGGCGATCTTTTTTCGGTCTACCCGAGTTGAGTTCGATCGGGCAATTCGTCTGCATGATCTCGTATGATTCCCTTGATGGTTCTGTCGAGTTTTGTCAGGCGTATGGAATAAGCAAAAGGTTATTTGTGCAAATTTGTGCAAATAAAGGCGCAAGTGTTCCGGTATGCCACTTTTATGCGTACCGCATTAAAGGCAGGCATGAACGCATCGTCTCCGACCGTTAGCCTCCCTCCATTAAATAATTTCCGAATAAACAGAGGCTCCCACACATGAACAGTTTGCTCAGGCATCTTACGATTTCCTGTGCCATCGCTATCTGCTGCGGGGGCGTATTTTTGCTGTCCTGTTTAGAGGAGGCACCACTTACAGCAGGTGAGCAGACAGAAGCAATCCCCAAACCTGACGATGCCCCCAAGCCATATTCCCCCGAGAAAGCGGCAAGTCTGTTTAAGCTTCCTGCCGAATTGCAAATGGAACTTGTGGCCAGTGAACCACTCATTCGAGAACCGAGTGGTGTCTGTTGGGATCAGAAAGGTCGTCTGTTTGTCTGCGAGCTTCATGGGTATAATCTTAACGGTCAGCTTGATATCGATGAACAAAACAAAACTGGTAAACTCGATAAGGTTGTCAGGAGATTCTTTGTTCCCAAGCGGATTGAGGAAGCGGCAAAGGCGGGAACCTACGGCACGGTAAAACAGCTCATCGATACAGATGGCGATGGTCGTATGGATAAAGCGAGTGTGTGGGCCGATCATATCCCTCCCTGCTTGGGAATTTGCCCGGCCCGTGATGGTATTATCGTCGCTTGCAGTCCGGATATCCTGTTTTTGGCAGATCGCGACGGAGATGGAAGCGCAGAAGTCCGCGAAGTTCTGTTTACCGGCTTCAAGGCCAGAACGCTGGAACGCAGGATGGGAAATCCTCAGTGGGGACTCGATGACTGGATCTACTTTGGCCGTTCCTTCAGTGCAACAACGGTTACCGGCCCACACCTGTCGAAGCCCGTTCAACTTCCCGCAACTGACTTCCGTATCAAGGCAGATGGCTCTGCCATCGAGCCCGTTGCCGGATACGTTGAAGGTCAGGGATTCACCTTTACCGAATTCGGCGATCGCTTTGTCAGTCCGATTGGCTGGCCGGCAAGTTTTATTGTGCCGCTGCCTTGGCACGCGCTGGCGAGAAACCCGTATGTTGTCACGCCAACGTTAACGGTGCAGGCTTTTCCCAGTCGCCGTGCATACCCCACAAGCAAGGCTCACCCGTGGAGAACCCGGCGGGCCCAAGATCCCGGTTTCTCCAAATTCTACACCGAGGGATGGGGAATTGCAGAATCGGCCCCCAACGGATACTTCACCTCATGCTGTGGCCCCCTTGTGTACCAGGATAATGTTCTACCTGGCTTGCACGGACAACTATTAGCCTGCGAGCCAGCTCAAAACTTGATTCATCGATCATTGATCCAACGTGACCGATTGCGATTACTGCTTCGAAGAAAGAAAAGCGAGGAAACTTCCGAATTTCTCACAACAACCGATTCCTGGTTTCATCCCATTGCTCTTTCCCACGGCCCAGATGGCTGCGTCTACATCGCGGATTTTTATCGGGAAATCATCGAAGACTATTCGGCCATTCCACGTTATCTGCAACAACAGTACGGTCTGAGCCATGGGAAAAACTACGGTCGCATCTGGCGAATTGCCGCAAAGAACCCTCCACCGCTCCCTTCTCCCGACATGAGCAAGTTGAGTCCGGAAGAACTTGCCGCAGAAGTTGGCTCCGCGTTGTTCTGGCGACGTCAGACGGCACGACGACTCCTGACGGAAGGGCAAAGCAGAGAGGTAGCTCCCACACTGATCAAAATGACCCAAAACAGCCATTCAACACCGGTAACGGTCGTCAACGCTTTGCATACACTGGATTCCCTGAGTCAATTAAAACCGGAGGTTCTGGTTCCCCTGCTGAAACACCCCTCCTCTGGTGTGCGAAGACAGGTACTCCAACTTGCCGAACGCTGGCTGGATGAGCATGATCAATTATTGAATGCCGCGCTGTCACTGAAAAACGATGCTGAACCGATTGTCCGTTTCCAGTTGGCTATTTCGCTGGGAGCATCCAACGATCGTCGCATCCTGCCCACGTTAGCAGAACTTGCTCGTAGAGACTGCGATGACTCGTGGATGAGGACTGCAATTCTGAGCGGATTACGGGATCGTGGTGGTAAAATGCTCTCCCTACTCTTGAACAGCCCGAAGGAACTGAACCAGGCGCGCTTTCTGCTTGAACCACTCTGCTTCGCAATCGGATCGCGCCGAGAACCTCACGAACTGAATCAGGCTCTGTTGGAAATTACGACCCTCGATGATCTGACATTACAGGAACCGTGCCTTCAAGGCATACAGAGGAGTTTTAATGGCCCGGCAACCGTTCAACTCGACAAAGCCAGGACAAAAGGATTAAAGGGCCTGGCAGGTGGCAAGCCGTCCAAGGTACAATCGTTGGCACAATCGTTGGTTCGTCTGATGAAACTCGAAACGCCCGAGGAACGGGCTGCACGAGTAATGCGACTGAAACAGCGTCTGCAGGATGTCACCGTGAATGTAGACGATCGAATCGCTGCCGTTACCGAACTATCTGCCGAAAACGATGCAACAATTGGACCAATTCTGATAAAAGCAATCCCCTCCGCTACCCCCAGCTTGCGCAGTGCGATTTTGCAAGTCATTTTCTCTCGCCGCGATTATCTTCCCGACTTACTGGATGCGATTGAGCAGAAAATAATTCCCAAGGCGACTATCTCCGCCGTTCAACGGGAAATGTTGCTTAACGACAAGAATCCCGAAATTCGCTCACGGGCAAACAAACTTCTGTCAAAGAAAAATTCAACCGTCAAGAAATTAATTCCCCAATACATTGCCGCATTGAACAAGCCCCGCGATGTTGTTCACGGTCGTGAAATCTTTGTAAAAATCTGTGGCAAATGTCATCAGGCGCACAATCAGGGGGTTGCAGTTGGCCCTGACTTGAGTTCTGAATTCCAACGGGCCGAAGAAACGATTATCGAGGATATCCTGGCACCGAGTCAGAATATTTCTTCTGCTTATGTGACGTATGTCGCCGTCACCCAATCGGGGCAGGTCTTTACAGGACTGCTTGCTTCTGAATCACCAACCAGTATTACACTGAAACAGCCTGAGGGTAAACAACAGGTGATCCTGCGCAACGAGATCGAGGAATTTCGTGCTTCAGATGTGTCGATGATGCCCGAGGATCTTGTCAAAACCCTCAAACCCCAAGACGTAGCCGATGTGATTGCATGGCTGCGACAACCACAGGATCGGGTGCTACTGCTGGAAGATGATCCATCGTTGGCAACAGCCCTGACAGATGGCCCGGGTACGGCCAAGTTCATCACCGGGGATAAATACTCTGGTGATTCGAGTTTACTTGTAACACCACCGCAGCGTGGCTCAGCACAGATCAAGGGGTGGGCTTTTCGTATCCGCGAGAACCCCGCTCCAGGCGAGTATCGCTATATCCGCTTCGTCTGGAAAGCGCCCCAAGCAGTTGGCGTGATGCTGGAGCTGGCGGACAAGGGGCAATGGCCCCCCAGCGATCAACCGATTCGCCGGTATTTCGCCGGGCGAAATTTGACTGAATGGCAAGCAGTGGCCGTCGCACCACGACGTCCAGAAAATTGGACTGTCGTGACTCGCGATCTATGGAAAGATTTCGGAGATTTCACACTCACGGGCATCGCTCCCACGGCGATTGGAGGACCTGCCCTGTTCGATCACATCGAATTGCTCCGAAAAATTGATCCTCCCGCTCAAAAGTGAGCAAATCAATTCCGTCAAAAGAGCATTGACAGTCGTAAAGCCACAAATCCTTTGTGGGCATTCCCCAGAGGGTAAAGCTCTCACGCATACAGAGTTCTCATGCGTACAGTCATTATCCCCCAACAATAAACGGGGCTCGGTACGTTTATGATAAAGCTTGACGATTAAATCGTTTGGAACAGATTCTTTGGTCGATCCTGCAAAATGAGTATTCAGACCTAATTGTCTTGTAATTATTGGCGGGCATTCGTTCGATCCTGAATGATAGTGCGGGCTGTAAGGAATAAACGGCCCACAAATCTGGAAGAACACGTAATATGCGGTAATTACGAGCTTGAGAATATTCCCTCAGAACCGTTCGTCTTACTTCAAACGCGCAAAATGCCGCAACTGAAAGGTACTCCCATGTTTACCCGGCACACGATTCTGTCGTTGAATCTAGTCATTGCCCTGCTCATCCTGTCACCACTGCAAGCCAAGGCAGGCGAGCAGGAATGTTGTATTGAACCAGGCAACAGTTGCTGTGACACAGATTCCTGTTGTGAAATCTTCGGCGAAAAATCGACCTGGTTCAGCTTCTTGAGCAATGACGATCCCTGGCTCGCACTCCCCAAGAACAGGCAGATTGGGTGCAGTGATTTCAAGTTTTCGACTGGGGGAGCATTACGCTACCGCTACATTAATGAGGTCAATCGCCTTCGTCCGCCGGGAGCAATCCGGACTGATTACAATCAATGGAGATTTACTCCATTCTTTGAATTGGACTACAAAGACAGCATCAAGGGATATGTGAAGGCTATCGACGCTGACACATTTGGCGAAGATTTCCCCATCTTGCCGATCGACGAAAACCGCTGGGATCTGCTTGAAGCATATGTAGACGCCAGGGTTCTTTCCCTGAAAAATGGCGATGTTCGTTTGCGATATGGACGTCAGGTACTCCTTTACGGGAAACAGAGAACAGTTTCACCTTTGGGTTGGGCCAACACGTTCCGCAATTTTGAAGGACTCAGAGGTTACTACCAGGGTAAGGACTGGAATATCGATGCCTTCTCCGTCCGACCGCTGAACGGAGCCGCTCGCGGAGTTCTTTTCAATACCAATTCGCTTGATACCCCTGATCAAAGCAATCTGTTTAGTGGTGTTTACCTCACCAAGAAAAAATTCCAGGATGTCGGCTCACTTGATCTGTACTGGTTATGGTCGAACGAGCGGGAACAGCGACTGAACCGACAGGATGGCAACCGTCATACATTCGGGGCTCGTGTTTACGGCAAAAAAGAAATTGCTGATGGCTGCACAGAAGATGTTTGCAGAACATGGACATGGGATGTTGAAGGAGCGATGCAATTCGGTAACGATTTCTACATTACAACTCCGGGCGTTCAACTCGATGTCTATTCAGGCTTCTTCACGACAGAATTGACCCACACCTGGAACAAGGTAACCTGGTCACCAATGATCAAAGGTCTGTTCTACTACGGTTCTGGTGACAGCAATGTCAACGACAATCGATCCGGAACGTACTACTCCATGTATCCTCTGGGACACGCCTATTGGGGCCTGATCGACAACTTTTCTGGCCAGAACCTGATCGACTACAGTTTACAGGGTAGTGTCAAACCAAGCAAAAAGTTGACTTTGCTCTCCGCCTTCCACTACTTCACCAAAGCTCAGGCTGAAGATGCGATTTACAATATCGCGGGAGCAGGACTTGGATTAACCGGGCCTGCCGGTGAAGCGGCTGGTGAAAAAATCGGTACCGAACTGGATCTGCTTGCCACTTACAAGGTGAATAAAAACCTGACGCTGCAAGCCGGTTACTTCTGGTTCTGGTACGGCAACGCTGTGGAGAATAGCGCCCTGAACCGCGATGACGCGAATCAGGTCTACTTCCTGGCAAACTATACTTTTTAATACCTTCTGATTGCTGGAACCGACTCTACTCGCTGAACTCAAGGTCTTCTGGTCATTACCGGTCAGAGGACCTTTTTTCAGTGGCACGAGTTATTGTCAAATGTCGTGTTCTGAGAGATATGCCCTACTGAACGCCCTGCCGGAACATGAAACCGTCAACTACTGTCAGGGTTTCCAACGGCTGAACCCGTGGTGTGGTCGCATACGGGAAAGCATACACCATCACACGACCGGTTTTCAGTTCTGCCACACACAAGCCATGAGTCGCAGGCTGCACACGGGAATTGCGAGCCGAAATGTTGAGATTGGTCGAGGTCACCACGAAACTGGGAGTAACGTCCGGACTGAGATTGAAATCAGGAATAATATTTCTGGCATACGTTTGTGTGAATTTACCGGTTTGGGCATTGATAGCCGCTCCAAACAGACGCCCGGTCGCAAAGTCAAGCACGAACACGGCGTCACCTGTTGCCACGCCCGTTCTGACACTCACAACAGCAAATTTCGAACCACCAGCATCCCGATCGGTATCAGCCAATGCCACCTCGTTCGGCCAAAAATAGGAAACCATCAAGCCACCTAAAACACCACAAACGAACCAGACTGCTCCCCTGCTCTTTGCTGCTGCCATTACTGTGCTCCTGCTAATTGTCAAAGTCGTACCAAGCCCCGGCGACCACCGACATTCCCGCGCCGTTATAATCGCCTTGTCATTGCTCACTCATTGTACCTGTAAACGAAACCATTGACCAGAGCAAATTGTGCGCACCGACCTCTACAATTCAGATAGAATGGGATTCAGGTGGAACGGGCCTCCCGGAGGCGAATCGGCACGATCAGCGAGAACGGTTTTCGAAAACCTCGCGGGGCATCATGGACGAAACGGGAGTTGCCTGTATAATTCACTCCCGCAGTGCAACATGTAGTACACCATTATCCGAAGCGTTATGCGAGGCAGGAACGAATGCCAACCGTCAATCAGGAATCCCGGTTACCATGATCAAAAAGCAGGCTTTTCAGCTTTCGTCCCAACGATGCCTGAGACGATGTAATCTGGATGAAATCGATTTTTCCGAAAAAGAGCACTCTCCCTGTTGGATCAACATAGAAAATCGCGATCAGGATTCATTGACGGAAATACTGGAATCGGTCGGCGTGCACCCGCTAGCCGTTGAAGCATGTCTTGATCCAACTCCGGCCTCGCTGTTGGCCGTCTATGGGAAATCACTTTTTATCGCCCTGCCCATCAAAGCTGCCTGGGACGCTGAAGAACGTCAGTATTTATGGATTATCTGTCTCCCGCAAATCATTATTACAATCAGCGAGGTTGCCGTCCCGGCTCTGGTTCAAATTATCGAGCGTTACAGTGAAGGGATGCGTTTTCATGCCGGGAACACATCCGCCATCCTGTACCAGATACTTGATCACGTGATCGATGAGGACATGGCGTTCACTTTGAAAACGCGTGATCAAATCGATTGGCTGGAAGAACTGCTGATCGAAGATTCCGACGAAGCGCTTCTGGAAAAAGTTCTGCCTCTTAAAAGACAATTAACCCGATTGGCTGCCGTATTTGAGGACCAGCTCTATTGTGTCAGTTCGCTACAAACGATTGAATCGGAATCGTTCAGTACAATCAATTTGCAGGAATACTTTCGAGACGCCTTTTTACATCTGGAGCACAGTTCGCGTGTCATCGGACGGCAATCAGCCCATCTGGCTGCTATCGAACAGCAGTATCAGATCAACCTGCAGAGCAAAACGAATAATCAACTGCGTTTATTGACGATCATTTCCACCATCTTTTTACCATTGGGATTGATAACGGGCATCTATGGGATGAACTTCCACTACATGCCGGAACTTTCCTATCATTACGCCTATTACACTGTTCTGCTTTTCATGCTGGCCATCGCGTGCCTATCCCTTTGGCTCTTTTATCGTCGTGGGTGGTTCTAATCGTGAGTTCGACCAGGAACTGAAACCTTTCCCTTTACAACATTGAGCAACAGACCATGACGAACGATCAACAGAACGAAAAACTGCGCCTGCCGGAGTTGCTGGCCATGGGCATTGGGGGGATGATTGGGGGAGGGATTTTCTCCGTATTGGGAATGGCGGTGGGAGTGGCCGGGCATGCCGCTCCGCTGGCCTTTCTGGTGGGAAGCCTGGTCGCGCTGGCTGGTGGGTATTCGTATGTGAAATTGGCACTCGGTTTCCACAGCGATGGCGCAAGTTTCACTTACCTTGAAAAAGCCTTTCCCAAACAGCCCAATATCGCAGGGATAGCCGGCTGGACGGTCATTGTCGGTTATATCGGAACGCTGGCTCTTTACTCATTCACTTTTGGAGCTTACGGGGCGCATCTGCTGGGAAGTTCCAACTCACCTGTTGCACGGATGGTTCTTTCTGCCGGCGTGTTGCTGTTTTTCATGCTCATCAATCTTCTGGGAGCAAAATCGAGCGGGAAAACCGAGGTTATTATCGTCTTCACGAAAGTGATTTTACTCGGATTGTTCGCGGTCGCCGGGCTGTTCTCCATTCAGCAGGATCATCTGTTTCCCGTTTTTGAAAAGGGAGTTCCCGCGGTGTTTATCGGCGGTGCCATGATTTTTGTCGCCTTTGAGGGATTTCAGCTTATCACCAATGCTGTGATGGAAACGGAAAACCCCGAACGAAATATCCCCCGCGGCATTTACGGATCGATTATCATTACCTCTTTAATCTACTTCGGAGTCGCGGTTGTCGCCGTGGGAAATTTGACTCCCGACGAGTTGAACGCTGCCAAGGAGTACGCACTTGCCCTGGCAGCGCGGCCCGCTTTAGGAAATGCAGGTGACATTCTGATCGATCTGGCGGCACTGCTGGCAACCTCCTCGGCCGTTAATGCAACCGCTTTTGGTGCCTCGAGAATGATGGCGGATATGGCGACAGAAAAACGGATGCCCCGCGCCTTTTCATTCCGCAGTCGGACTGATGTTCCCTGGATTGCCATCGTCACACTGACCGTTCTGGCTGGCTCATTCACGGTATTGGGAAATCTGGAAACAATCGCCACTTTTTCCAGCATGACTTTTCTGCTTGTCTCGATTGCCGTTTCCGTGGCCAACTACAAATTACGTTCTGTCACCAACAGCAATGTTGGGCTGATCCTGCTCGGCATGATTTTAATGCTCACCACAGTTGCCCTGTTGACGCTGCATCTGTGGAAAACGGACAGGGAAACATTCCTCTGGCTGGGAGGTTTCTATCTGACTATCATTATTCTTGAGCTCTTTTTTTTCCATCGCGAAAGCCCCAAAGAGAAGCCCCATAACTGATACACGATCGAAAAGCTGCTGAGCCGAACAGGCAATAACAGCGAACAGGCCCGCCTTGATCTTTCAGAAGCCATCTGAGGAAATGATTGGTGAATGAATCTGTCACAATGAATGAAAAAGCAACTCACCAATTGGAAAATCATTCGACCTCCAGGATGGAAGCCCTTTCCCTGGAGGAGTTGGACAGCGGATTGATCGAAAAGTGGAAACAGCTCGATCTGGACACCGAGGTGGCCAATCCGTTTCTGTCATGCGGTTTCGTGTAAAAAAAAAAAAAAAACAGGCGTCTCCAATACGAACCGATTTTCCTTGTTTGCCGTTGCAATCAAAGCGACAGGCTCCTTGGATTGGGAGCCTTCCAACACGTCAGGGGAACAACCAGCCTTCCGCTACCGCATCTGGTTCCCTTTCGATGTGAACACGCTTTGCGAAACGGCTTCCTGGTCGCTCGTGGAGCAACTTCCGCCTTTTGCACGTCGCTGCTTGATTACATGAATCACCAAAGGGACTGGTTCGGAATCGAATTTCCCGGGTTGCGTTTGGAACAACAATGGGTTCGTCGATTGCAGGAACTGGCATCGACAGGCGTTCCCGGTTGCTCGTTCAACCTGCGCCCCATTTCCCATTCTCCAGTTGTGGAGATGCACAAGCTGAGGGAAAAAGACCTGGAGGCGAACTGGTCTTCCTCCCGACGGAAATCCATGAAACGAAATCAAAAACGGCTGGAAAAATACGGAAACGTCAATTTTCAGCTAATCGCCTCCGAAAATGAGATGCCAGCCGCCCTGGAGCGTTTCCTGATCGTTGAGAACTCCGGCTGGAAAAGAGAACGGGGAACTTCGCTTTCTTCACATCAGGAAGATAGAGCCTTTATTGAAGGGATGGTAGCGGAATTGAGCACTCAACAGCGTGTCGTTATTTCCGAGTTGCGGGTGGGAAACAACATAGCCGCGTCCGCAATCAATCTCATCTCCGGAACAGAAATGTTCGCCTTCAAAATCGGTTATAACGAAGACTACGCAGAGGCCGGACCGGGAATTCTGCACGAAGTCCATCTTGCCCGGTATGTCGCTCAAAATATGCCGCAGTTGACACGAATTGACGGATGTGCCAAAGCTGATTCCTACCTGAGTCAAATCTGGCCAGACCGAATCGCCATCGGCGACGGCCTGTTAATGGTCTCGAAATGGGCTCAGGGGACAGCGCAACTGGTCTCTGCCTTTCGCCAGATGAAACATTGGGCCATTTCCCTGCTCGAAAAAAAGCCTCAACAGGAAAAATCGTCATAATCTACAGACTCCCGGACGCGCCTGTACCGATTTGTCGATCTATCAGGTAATCGAACACATAAAACAGAAGACCGGGTAAACAGGACAGGCTGAGACAAAGCGAGACCGTCTAACGGACAGGCGAAAACAATGGGCAGGTGAAACTCCGGAAAGTACAGATTGGAGTACGTTCCAAGCCGAACCGGACCAACCCAAAAGGATCATTCACCGGGAATCGTGTCTCTTCCTTTCTGCTATCTGCCTTCCTGGCATCAGCGGACAATCGATGATACGCCGCTGATCGCCTCACAAGGAAAGCTGCATCGTTATGCCACCACGTTTCAAGCCGAATTCGAACCGCACAGCGAAAACACCCGCACCGCAACAACTGACCGGACGGCTGGACGAGTTTGTCCATTTCCTGCGGGCCGAATGCAGCATGGCAGACAACAGCGTGCTGGCCTATTCAAGAGATATCCGACAGTTTTTTGACTGGCTTCAGGCGAAAAGAATTGCGGATATTCGCCACATCGATCTGAAAATAATGAGTTCCTATCTGAAATCACTGCATGAACGGGGACTGGCCGCTTCTTCCATCGGCAGGAAACTGGTTGCCATCAAAACACTGTTCCGTTTTTTTGTCCTGGAAGGTCTCATTACTGAAAGTGCAGCCGAGCTGCTGAATTCCCCCAAGCTTTGGGATTATCTCCCCAAAGTGCTCAGTCCGGAAAAGGTCGATGCACTTTTGAATGCCCCTTCCCGGGAAGATACCTATCCCCTGCGAGACCGGGCGTTGCTCTGCCTGATGTATGCCACCGGCTGCAGAGCTTCAGAAATTTCAAATCTGAAACTGAACCAGGTTTCTTTGCAGGAACGGTACTGCCGCTGTATCGGTAAAGGAAACAAAGAGCGTGTTGTTGCTTTGAATCCGGTTGCGATAGCAGCCCTGGAAGCCTATCTGAAATATGAACGCCCTTCCCTCTGCGCAGAAGGAGAATCACAGGACGGCTTCCTGTTTTTGAGCAGAAACGGAAACGGCATTACGCGGTTGACCATCTGGCGTCTGGTAAAAAAATATGCCGCCCGTATCGGATGCTCTCAACAGGTCAGTCCTCACACACTCAGACACAGTTTTGCCACGCACATGCTCGCCGGCGGGGCAGAGATCCGGGCACTACAGGAAATGCTCGGTCATGCCAATATCCGCACCACCCAGGTATACACACACGTTGAACATAGCCGTCTCAAATCGATTCATCAAAAATGCCACCCCCGCGGTTAGAAAACCGACGGTGTTGATTAGACGGCAAGCGAGTCGGCTGGGGCGATTTTTAACAATTTCCACAGTACAAAAGCGGAGGGAAAGTCAATCTCGAAAATTGAAGCGGCCGATCGGGCCTTGCTCGTTGGATATTTATTTTAGCTCTGTTATACTCAAAGCCCCGATGGAAGTTCCCATCGTCGCGCCGCATGTTGTTGGTTCTGACCCTCTGACATCCTGTTCACCTCTAACTATGAATTCATCAGCAATGGAAAACACAGCAACCAAAGGTTTGAAAAATATTATTGCAGCCGACAGCAAAATTTCCCGCGTTGACGGAGCAGCCGGCTCATTGATGTATCGTGGTTACCATATTGATGAACTGGCTGAACACAGTTCGTTCGAAGAAACGTCGTACCTGCTATTCTACGGCGAACTGCCCACCAAGTCGCAACTGGAAGAATTTTCGAATGGTCTGAAAGAGCAACGCGCCCTCTCTGCCGAGGTGCTGGCTCATTTGAAGGAAGTTCCCAAGGGAACCCATCCAATGGCCCAACTCCGATCGGCTGTTTCGATACTGGGTGAATTCGATCCTGGTGCCGAAGAGCACAACAGCGAAGCGTTCAGCAAGCGTTCCCTCATGCTGACAGCGAAAATATCGACCATCGTCGCAGCAATCAAAAGAATCGCGGAAGGAAACGAACCGATCGAACCGGATCCGTCTCTTTCGCATGCTGCCAATTTCATGTACATGATGAACGGTGTCAAGCCGAGCCCTGATGCAGAAAAGTCGATGGATTTGATCCTCATTCTGCATGCCGAACATGGGTTATGTGCCAGTACGTTTTCAGCTCGGGTCATTGCGGCAACCTTGACCGACCTGTACTCCGCCATTACTGGTGCACTCGGCGCTTTGAAAGGGCCGCTACACGGCGGTGCTAACACGGCTGTTCTTAACACGCTCAAGGCGATCGAGTCTGTCGATAAGGTTGAAGAGTGGGTTGCCCAAACGCGTGCCAAAAAAGGAAAGTTCATGGGCTTCGGCCACGCGGTTTATCAAACACAGGATCCAAGAGCCAAATTTCTCAAGGAACTCTCGCGCAGACTCTCTATCGAAACCGGCGATCCGAAATGGTACGACATGTCCGTCGAGATGGAAAAGCATGTTGTGGCCGCGATCAAACGTGAATGCAATGTCGATTTCTATTCGGCTTCCCTGCAACATTACATGGGTATCCCCGGCGAACTGTTTACCTGCGTCTTTGCAGCATCACGGATCATCGGCTGGTGTGCCCATGTGCTGGAACAGATTTCCGATAACAAAATCATCCGGCCCAAAGCACACTATATCGGGTACGATTTGCGCCCCTATGTACCGCTCGACGAACGATAGAAGCATCCCAGACCATCCAGCCGTTTTTCTATCTGGATTCTCCGGTTTCGGCCTAACGGTCTATCGGGCAAGCAGGTGATTCAGCATGTCGATCGTCATTTCCAGGGCATCCCAGGAGATCGTGTGCATGCCGGGGAAAGCGTGGAAATTGACCGCCAGCCCCGCGTTTTTCAGCAGGTCTCTCAACTGCTCCGCCACGGAAAAGGGAAGAATGGGATCCATCGTCCCGTGAGCCTGAACAACGGGAAGTCCTGCTCGCGTCGGTGCCAATTCTTCCCACTGCTTTTTACAGATCAGGCTGCCCGAATAGATGCAAAGACCCGCGGGTGAATCCGACAATCGCAAGGCGATATCGGTTGTCAGCATGGCCCCCTGCGAAAAACCTCCCAGAACAATCTCGCCCGGCGAACAGGAAGATAGTGATTGATACTCGCACAGGAATTCCTGGAACAAACCCCGTGCTTCCGCCATGCCTGGCGGTTCCGATTCCGTCAGTTCCTCAAAGTTGTTTGTCTGCATCAATTCCTGTAACTGCATCATGTTGATCGGCCACCACGCGCGCCCCCCCGGCATTCCCTGTTCGGTCAAATCATGCGGAGCTTCCGGAAACAGAAAGGCGACCGAATCGGCCAGGCTGTTCTCCAGAGAAATCAATTCGTCTGCAATCGGCACCAAATCGGTTCCCGGTGCTCCGTAACCGTGACACAGAATAAAACTCAATTTTGCCTGTTCAGGATTGCCTGCCACCCGGCAAGTCAAAGGCCCAATTTTGACGGATTTCACTTAATATTTCCTGATATCTGCTGACGGGATCGCAAACCGCAACACGATCCACTTCTTCTGATTACTGAAAATTACCCCTACTCAACTTATCCAAGATCACCAAAACCAGGCAGGGATTTACCGGTACGCGTTGATTCTTGACAAAGCGGGAAAAATAGTCGAGCGATAAGACTGGAAATATTTCGGGAAATTGCTTTTTTCCGGGAACTTTGCGATCCGGGCGGGCGTCTCCAACTGTGTCGAGTTTCTTGAATGACAATCCGGGAGGTTATCGATGAAATACCGCTTCCAGTCCCTGATCTTCGTATTGCTTGTGTTGCAGGCAGGTCAAGCCTTTGGGCAGGGATTTCTTCTGGAGAAAGACCATCGTTACCGTATGCCCCGTCCGTGGCCCATTATTCGCCCCGTGCCGACCCCCGTCGTTTCCTATTCGATTCAACAAATCGCTATCGACGCGAAATTGAAAGACCAGATTGCCGATGTGCAGGTCTCACAAACGTTCCTGAATACAGGAAAACGGACGATCGAATCGCAATTTGTCTTTCCTCTTCCGTATGAAGCCGCGATTGATGAAATGACGCTGCTGGTCGATGGAAAAGAACTCCCCGCAAAACTTCTTTCCAAAGAACAGGCACGAAAGAAATACGAGGAAATTGTACAAGCCAGCCGGGATCCCGCCTTATTGGAATGGATGGGGCATGGCCTGTTTCAAACAAGCGTTTTTCCCATTCCCCCCGGTCAATCACGAACCGTTACATTGCATTATACGTACCTATTACGCAAGGCGGACGGCGTAACCGATTTTCTCTACCCGTTGACAACCGGACGGTACACATCCAAACCGATTGAAAAACTGACCATTTCACTAACCATTGACTCCCAACTACCGATCAAAAATGTCTATAGTCCTTCTCACGCGGTGGATATCAAACGCCCCTCAAAAAAACGGGCACGGGTTTCACTCACCTTGAAAAACGTGATTCCTGCAGAAGACTTCCGACTGCTGTACGATGTCAACAAAAAGAAAGTTGGTGCGGCTTTACTCAGTTATCGTCCAAAGAAAAGTGAAGATGGCTACTTTTTATTACTGGCGACTCCGCAGATAAAAACCAAACAGGAACAGCTTCCCAAAACGGTTATTTTTGTCGTTGATAAATCAGGGAGCATGTCGGGAGAAAAAATTGGACAGGCCCGGGAAGCCGCCCGGTTCGTGTTGAATCGCCTGCAGGATGACGACCTGTTCAACATCATTTCCTACAATGCGAATGTCGAATCCTTTTCGCCGGAACTTCAGCGGTGCAACGACAAGGCCCGGGCGGAAGGACTCGCTTTCATCGACGATATCCGCTCGGGAGGCAGTACCAATATCCACGCTGCTCTTACCACTGCCATGCAACAGCTTGCCGACAGGAATCGTCCGTCCTACGTCATCTTTCTGACAGATGGAATTCCGACAGCAGGCATCACCAACGAACTTAAAATTGCCCAGGCGACATCGGCAGCAAACAAAGTACGAGCACGGTTGCTGAATGTAGGGGTCGGCTATGATGTCAACAGCCGATTGCTGGATCGGCTGGCCAGAGAGAATCACGGCCTCAGCGAATATGTCCGCCCGAACGAGAATATCGAAGAATATGTCAGCCGCATTTACAATCGCATTACCTCACCGGTGATGACAAATGTGGAACTGGCCATTTCGCTCGATCAAGGAAACAATTCACGGGGAAAACTGGTCAATCGCCTCTACCCTGGCGATCAATTCGATCTGTTCGCCGGCGAACAGGTGATCATCGTCGGACGTTACAAAGCCCCCGGGAAGGCGATGGTAAAATTGACGGGCAATCTCGGGGATAAAAAGGAACAGCTATCCTTCAACGCGAAACTCGTTGCCAAAAGCAACGATCAGACATACGCCTTCATTGAAAAACTTTGGGCCACCCGTCGCATTGGCGAGATTATCGACGAACTCGACCTGAACGGCAAAAATAAAGAGTTGATTGATGAACTTGTCCAGCTTTCAACCAAATATGGCATCATCACCCCCTACACTTCATTTTTGGCGGATGAAGATGTGAAACCAACCGAATTGGCGACATCGGAATCGTTCCGATCCAACCGAACTCGCACACAGCTCAACCTGAATCGCCTGGATGACGTAACAGGAAAGGACGCTACTTTGCAGCGGGCAACCAAACAGTCTTTCAAAGCGGCCAGGCAGGCTCTTTCCCACCCGGCTGCTCCAACCGCCGCTGGTGGAATCTCAACTCCCAACGCTGTTGTTGTTCGGGATGCCGAGAGCGATCAACTTGTCGCGATGAACACGGTCAGACAGATCGGCAATATCACCATCTACAAACGGGGCGATTACCTGTGCACTTCCGAAACCGCAGAGTTGCTCACGGGAAAGGAAAAACTGGTTCTCGATCTGGAAAAATTGAAGGATAAGGTAACGGTCGTTGACCGCTTCTCGAAGGAATACTTCGCGATTTGCCAGAAAAACAGCGCCGAGGAAAACCGCGTTCTTTCATCCCAAACAGGGAATGAGAAACTGTTGATCAAACTGCGAGGCACGATCTATCTCATTCGCTAACGATAGCGAAACACCAGGTCAACAGGCTGCAAGGACGTGATCGGTCGCAGGCTCCATCAATCGAACAGGTTCGGTTTTTCATCCGCAAAGGGGTGCAATGTGGGGGGCAATTCATTCTTGGGAAGATGATTGATTAGCGCTTCAGCCATCCGGAAATCTTCCTGAGATGTAATTTTCAGGTTCATCGGCGAACCCTCGACAATGTGGATGCTCGCTCCGAGCCGTTCGACAAGCTGAGCCTCGTCGGTCGGTTGGAAATCTCCTCTCCGGGCGTATGCTTCCCGTAACAGATCCGTCTTGAAAACCTGTGGAGTTTGAGCCTGCCAGAGATTTTCCCGCGAAACCGTTTTATCAATTTTTCCATCGACCGCTTTTTTCAAGGTGCTGGTAACGGGAGTTGCAAGAATTGCCGCATCATGCTGAATGGCCGCTGCGAAGACATTGTCGATCCACTTCTTCGTCAGCAACGGTCGGGCTGCATCATGAACAGCGACGTATTCGATATCACTGCGGATTTTTTCAAGTCCGTTTAGAACGGAATCCGCCCGTTCGGCTCCTCCTTCAACCAGTTCCAAATCGAGAAACGCCAGATTTGCCTGAAACTTCAGTGTGAAAAATTCGTAGTCTTCCGGCGAAATGACAATGATTGTCTGAGCAACATCCTCTCGATTGACAAAATACTCCACGGCCCGCAGCCACACGGCTCGGCCTTTGAGATCGACAAACGGTTTTTTCCTCTTCTTGATTGAAAAACGACTGCTTTTCCCGGCTGCTGGCAGAATTACCCCAAATTTGGCAGACATTGATGAATCCCCTGTATCAAACCGGCTTCCCGATATCGCACATCCCGCTGTTTTGTACGGCTGTTTTGCGTACTCGCTTCACACAGCTGCATCGCAGCCAATCCGCACGATTATATCAGAAAACGCAACTGAGTGTCAGGTTATAGACAATATGTGTTCCAGCAGCCACGCCCAGACCACGCTTCAAATAGAGCGCTGCCAGATAAATTCCTGCACAGAAGCGATAACTGAATAAACCAAGAGATTGAATCGTCGCAGAATCAATATGCAGCGGGCTGAAATCCGTGACTAAACGGGGATCGTGAGCCAAGGCGAACAGGCCACTACTCAACAGAACCGACAGACAGAAACTGAGCGGTCTGGAGATCTTCACCCCAAGCAGCAGCCCCGACAATCCACTGAGCAACAGTAGCCGAAACAGAAATTCCTCAACCAGCCCCGCGGAAACTGCCTGGAAAACTTTGTCGGCAATCATTCCAACTCGCGACTTCCCAACCTGTGCACCACATTCCACCATCGGTTGCGCGGCGTCATTCCGAAGTTGAAGGGCAATATCAGCATTCATAACAATTGATGGCAAAACAAAACCAAAGAACAGAACCGCCAAAGCTGGCCCCATGCCAAACCAGAGACTCTCCCTCCCTTGACGGAATAGGCATTTTCTGTCGAAGTTCAAAAAACTGCCTGCCACGTTTTTTAATGGGGACTGGCAGAACTGCTGGATCAGAAGAATGCCGAGAAAAATAAAGGAAAACGTCCCGGGAAAAAGTTCCCGGTTCAGTATCAGAAAGCTGTGCCTCTGAAAGAAGCTATCCCCCTGGGAATAGATGAGCATCCCCAGTTCAAAAAAAACCAGAAATGGAAGCAGAAACAGGGCTGAGCTTACTGGGTTCGGTTCCGATTCCGTTCGATGCATTGTTGAAACCCGTTTCAGTCCATGTTGCTATCTGGTTACCAACCGCGTTAACAACCGCGAATCAAACAATACTGCCAACCGTAAATCAAAGAATATTTGCCGTAGATACCTGTTAATTCCGGGAAGCTGTTTTCGGGGCCGGAATATCATTTCCGCAAAGAATTTCGCAAACAGGGAGCAGAGACGGTTGCCTGGGAAGCATCGAGAAAATGGGGACGAGGAATCCGCCAGTTCGGTTTGCTATCCCGCTGAAACTGCGGTTGGGCGATTTTCTCGATCGGCATCACGTCCAGAAAATCGAGTAACAGATGCGTCCCCAACTTTTCCCAACGATTTCGGTTTGTTTCTTTGAGTAAATGATTGCTGGCAAGCTCAATCGCACAAAAATGCAGCGATTCTGAACGAAGCGTTTCTGACTGTTGCCCCAGTGCAGACTGTTGTCCCAATACAGACTGTTGATTGTAAAGTTCGCACCAGCGGGTGATGACCGCAATCAAACGTGATTCGAAGTGCTGCTCCGTCCCGTTGATCCCCGCGGGGAGTCCTGAACCATCGAAACATTCGTGATGCTCGCGTACCAGTCGTACAACTCCAGCGGGCATTCCGGTTATTCCCGCTGCCAACCCGGCTGATAATTCCGCATGATGAATCCGGGGGAAAGAGGAGTTCTTCTTTCTGTGAAGCCAGATACCGACATCCTTGATCAGGCAGGCAACAAGAAAGGGATCGGACGGTCTTTCAAACTGCAGCCAGCGTTGCATTGATATATCCGTGTTTGCCCACGAATCATTCTGCTTCCCCAATATTCCAGACGCCAGATAACAGGATTGAGCCGCGCTGGCCAGTGCAAGCGATTTCACTTCCGGCAAGGCCCAGTTGTTGCTGGCAATTTCAAACGAAAGATGCAGCCAATCATCACAACGGACTGTTGCATCGAGTGAGCCATTCCGTATCGTTTGCGAAATGGGATAAAGATCATGGATGTCAGTCGGTTTCCCACATCCGATCTGCTGGATCATTCGGAGCAGTTCACTCAAGGGCGTTTCGATCCTGCTATGCAATTTGATCAAACGATCTGTTAAGCTGATCAACGACTGCACAGCCTGATGAATTTTCACAATCGCCAAAAAAACGCCCGCTTCCTGATGAACGGCAGAACCATCGGGAGCCAAACGTCTGCGAAGCTTGATCAATTCCAACGCCTGTTTTTGAAATGCGTGGCATCGCTGTGAGAGAGCTTTTTTCCGGAAAACCAGTTGGGCATTTTCTTGCAACTGCTTCAAGTAAACCTGTTCCCGCTCCCTGGCTGTCTGTTGCAGATGAGAACTGCGTACCTTACAGACAGATTTCGATTCAACAACCTCGCGAAAATAGATTTCCCAGCGATGGATATCGTCGGTCACCTGTGGCGACTCCAGCACCTGTGGCGATTCCCAATTGTCAATCTGCTCCATGCGAAACGCCTCGCCCAAAATAATCCGGTTCGTAATGCGTCTCCCAGTGCTGCAATCAGCTATTGACGTGTCTCATTTTCGGGCAACTCGTAATTGAAAAACGCTGGAGACATTCAATATCAATCTGGCAACATCAATCTGGAAGTTTGACACCTATTTGTATCGGTAGTCATCTGATCGTTAAATCTGTTGAAATCCCCATCTCCATCAAGTTTTTGAATGTTGACGTAAACCCCAGGCCGGTAATAATCGGAGGATGAAAAAATAGGAATCACGCCCACAATATGGCGAGCTAGGAAACATGGGCAACTTTTGGCGAGAAGGGTTCTTTTTCCGGAGAAGACGGAAGTAAGAATTACTCTGAAGATAGAGGCGATCCCGAGTTGTAGCCGATAGGCGAGGTGAGCCTGTGCGGATCGTAGCACGGCGAAAGAGTTTGATAATCGATTTGAGGTTGCAAGATGGCCAGTGATTTTCGTCGAAAAGAGATACTACCGGACATTACCGATCAGATTGTGCAAAGCTACCACGAGATCGGTTCCATCAATCATTTGGGGCATTGCCCGCTGCCGAGTTACTCGGAAATTGTCGATCTGCTTGCCGATCTGAAGGAAGTTCTCTATCCGGGCTACCGACGCAGGCAGAATTTGCACTTCGGCAATGTGACCTATCATGTCGGGGATATTCTCGACAACATGCACGATCGAATGACCCAGCAAATCTGCAGAGCGTCCCGGCACGATTACATGACCAAAAACGACACCGATTGCGAAGAGGTAATCGATCGGGATTTTGAGGCGGAAGCACAGGATATCACCATCGATTTCCTGAAGTGCCTGCCGTCACTGCGAGCTCTTCTTGCCAAGGATGTTCAAGCCGCATTTGATGGCGACCCGGCGGCCGCCAATCTGGATGAAATCATTTTCAGCTATCCCGGACTGGAAGCGATCACTGTTCATCGTATTGCCCACGAACTCTACAAACGAAATGTTCCCTACATTCCCCGAATGATGTCCGAGTGGTCGCATTCACGCACCGGAATTGATATCCACCCGGGCGCGGTCATTGGTGAGTCATTTTTCATCGATCACGGCACCGGTGTTGTGATCGGCGAAACATGCGAAATCCTTTCGAATGTGAAAATCTATCAGGGAGTCACGTTGGGGGCGCTCAGTTTTCCCAAGGATGGTGAAGGGAAACTGATCCGGGGACAAAAACGTCATCCCACCATCGGGGAAGGTGTCGTGATCTATGCCAATGCGACGATTTTGGGGGGAAACACGGTTGTTGGTGCGAACTCCGTAATTGGAGCCTCGGTCTCGTTGATGAAAAGTGTACCGCCCAACACGATCGTGACAATCGAAAAACCGTCGCTGAAGTTCCGGGAAGCTTCGTAATTGACTCCATTGATCGAAACGGATTGATGGAACCGGATTCGCACAACACCAATCCCCCTCCTCTCTGAAAAAATTGGAAACAACGATACATGAGACGTTCACGCGTTCTGGACAATATCGACAGAGGTCTTCCTTCATACGGAGTCTCCCTGCATTTGGCCTCACCGGTCATGTTTGAGCTTGTCAGTCTGATGGGGTTCGATGCTATTTGGATTGATATGGAACATCATGGTTTGAGCCTTGAACGGGCCGAACAGTTGATCCGTTCTGCGAGGGTCGGCGGAAGCGATATTGTTGCCCGCCCGGCGAAGGGAGAATTCATGCGAATGTCCCGCATGCTGGAAATCGGAGCTACAGGGATCATGTATCCACGCTGCAACTCGGCTGAGGAAGCAGCCGAGGTTGTCAAATGGGCCAAGTTTCCTCCCATGGGGGAGCGGGGCTGCGATGCAGCCGGGCCTGATGCTGATTACCAGTTGACACCGTTGACGGAATATCTCAAACAGGCAAATGAACGAACCTTCGTCATTATCCAGATTGAAGAACCTTCCGCATTGGAACAGGCAGAAGCAATCGCAGCAGTTCCCGGTGTCGATATGTTGATGTTGGGGCCAGGTGACTTTTCGATTCTTTCCGGAGTTCCCGGTCAAATGGAGCATCCTTCTGTTTTGGATGCTCTGGAGAAGGTCGCATCGGCTGCCAGGAATACAGGCAAGCATTGGGCCGCAACGTGTGCCTCGCCGGAGAAAATCAAGGAGGCGGTCGACAAAGGAGCCAGCCTGACATTCCATGGCAACGATCAGGTTTTTGCCAAAATGGGATTCGATAATCTGAAACGGGATATCGAAGAGTTGACCGGACGGGTTCTTTGCGGTCGGCGTGATGAAACCGTGCGAGAGTAAACCGTGCGAGAATGAAACTGAACGGTAGCCATCGTTCTCCCCATTCTGTTTGCGTCCGCTTTTGCGTTTTCACCTTTCCCGTCTATCAACAGGGCAGGTGAAACACGATTGCTAAAACGCAGCGGTATATGCTGCCACAACTTCTGCACCCGGGAACGAATTTGTCGACGACTTCGCCAATCTCATGAAAACGGTGACGCCAAGAGAATTTGGCGGGAAAGGCAGCACGCTGTTCTTGATGACAGTCTTGCATGACGCCCCATGATGACCGCCGATCAAGTCGGGAGCAGCCCAGGAATCCTGCAAACAGAACCTGCCCGTCCGATTACCGGGCTGAACAGAAATTGAATAAAAATAGCGGGAATGACTGCACTGATAAATCGATCTGTGTATAATGCTACCGGGTGCTTCATCGTGTGACAGAGGGTCTCTGACCTCTGCCAGGCTTGGCTTGGAAGTCGGCAAACTGAATACCGTGCTCAAGTGACGAATCCCGAGCGTTGCCCGTTTGGGTATCAGATTCGACACCCGTTTATGTACGATGACGAAGGACGCAGCTTTCCACGAACAGCATGAGTCAGTCTGTCAATTCGAGATTACTGAAGAAAAACACAAGAAATGAGAAATAAATCATTCAGAGTTCCGCTCATCGCTCTTGCCATTGTTTGCACCGCTTCACTGGCGTGGGCCTGTTCGGTTCCCGTTTTTCGTTATGCACTTGAACGTTGGGTGAACGACCCATACGAAGTGTATGTTTTTCACAAGGGGAAATTGACATACGATCAACAAAAAACTGTTGCCGATCTCACCGAGGAAGGAGCTGCGGGAAAGCAGCATGCAAATGTTCGCCTGAAGCTGATCGATTTATCAGCCAACGATCCTGCAAAACAGAACAATGAGCAGGCCATTCGGTTGTGGGAAGCCCAGAAAACGGAAACGCTTCCCTGGATGGTCGTTAATTACCCGAGCATTGCCAATAAGCCGAATAGCGTCTGGTCGGGGAAGCTCTCGAAGGAGAATGTTGAGCGACTTCTCGATTCCCCGGCCAGAAGGGAAATCTGCAGAAAACTTCTCAAGGGAGAAACAGCCGTTTGGGTCTTTCTGGAATCCGGGAACAAGGAGAAAGATGAAGCGGCCTTGAAAATCCTGCAATCCAACCTGGAGCTTGCCCAAAAAGAGATGAAGCTGCCGAAAATTGATGAAGCCGACATCGAACAGGGGCTGGTCTCGACGGATGAAAAGGGATTGAAGCTTCAATTTTCGACATTGCGTCTGTCCCGCGACAACGACCGGGAAAAAATGTTTGTCGAAATGCTGCTGGGCAGCGAAGACGATTTGCGAGATTTTGACGGAGAGCCGATGACATTCCCGATTTTTGGGCGCGGTCGTGTCATGTACGCTCTGATTGGAAGGGGAATCAACGCCGATACGATTCGGCAATCGTGTCAGGAATTGATCGGGCCGTGCACCTGTGAAGTCAAAGAGGAGAACCCCGGCATCGACCTTATCACATCCGTCGATTGGGACGAACTGGTTCAACCATTCGTTGAAATCGATCGCGAGTTACCTCCGCTGCCCGGTTTTGGCGGTTTGACCGATGCGGACACGGATGATTCAACTAATATGAGTGATGATAAAAAAGGCAACAAAAAACCGTCTGAAGGTTCCACTGTTCTGGTGGCGGGGAATGAAGTTGCAGATCAGGCGGAACATTCAACGTCCGCTTCTCCTGCCGAAATGAGCCCGATGATTCGTAACATCATCATTGTCGCAGGCGTCAGTATCGGAGTTGTCATGGTGTTGAGCTTCGCTTTTTTATCAAACAGAAATAGCTGATAGTCAAAGCATCGCATCACAACGCGACTTGCAACTGGCGGCTGCTTGGTATTTGGCGACTGCTTATTGGAAATACGGCAAAACACCAATCGCCGGCAGGTGTGGCCGACCTCTAGAATTATCAACAGAGATCATCGAATGAGTGTTTGGAAATTGATGTGGCGGGAAATCGGCCATCGCAAATTGAATTTTATGCTGGGGCTGCTCTCGGTCAGTGTCGCGATTGCCTGTCTGGTCGGTTCGTTGACGCTGCTCAAGGCGAACGATGTTGCCACCGAAAAGATTCTCGCAGAGAAACAGGAGCTTGTCGAGAAAGAAGGAGCCGCCCTGAACGATGCCATGCGGAAGATCACGATCGGCCTCGGCTTCAACGCGTTAATCCTGCCCGAAGATCAGGATCTCAACGAGTTCTATCATAACAATACACTTTCCAAAACGATGCCAGAAGAGTTTGTCGATCGGTTGGCAAAATCGCGTATTGTGACAATCAATCATTTGCTTCCGACAGTTTCCAAAAGTATTCATTGGGATGAACAGGATATTCAGATCATCCTGATGGGAACCCGGGGCGAAGTCCCCTTGATGCACAAGAACCCGAAAAAACCAATGCTCGATGCTGTCCCCAGAGGAAAAATGGTTGTCGGATATCAGATTCATCAGCAACGGCATCTGAAAAAAGGGGACAAGGTCAAATTATTGGGCAAAGAGTTTGAAATTATCGAAACCAACAAGGAGCGGGGCACCGTCGATGACAGCACCGTCTGGGTTCATCTGGCCGACGCCCAGGAAATGCTCCACATGCAGAATTTGATCAATGGAATCTGGGCGCTCGAATGTCATTGTGCAGGAGATCGAATTTCGCAAATCAGGGCAGAGATCACAAAAATATTGCCCGGAACACAGGTGATCGAACGGGGCACCAAAGCGCTTGCCCGGGCGGAAGCTCGTGCCACCGCAAAGAAGGCTGCGGAAGCGGCGAAGAAAAGAGAGGAGGAAAACCGGGCCGAGTTGAAACAGAAGCAGGAAAAGTTTTCGGCGATGCTTGTGCCTCTGGTGATTTTCGGAAGTGGAATCTGGATCGGTTTTCTGATGTTCGGAAACGTGCGACAACGCAAAAACGAAATCGGAATACTGCGGGCGATCGGTGTGCAATCGACACAAATTCTCATGCTTTTTCTCGGCAAGGCGATTCTGATTGGTGTCCTCGGGGCGGCGATCGGTTTCCTGATCGGTTTCTATGGCGGTATTTCCTGGGGTGAATTGCCTGTCAATGCTGAAACGTCATCCCAACTCTTTTCGTTTGATCTCCTGTTGATTTCGTTTGTCCTTGCCATTCTGCTCTCCGGTATTGCCAGTTGGATCCCCGCCATGCTCGCCGCCCAGCAAGACCCCGCAGACATCTTACAAGAGGAATAATCGCGACCGATGCGTCTTGAAATATCAAATGTGACCAAAACATACCATTCGTCCAAGGGAGATGTTACCGCGGTCGATCAGATTTCGCTGAACGTCGAGGCGAATCAATTCGCAGCGGTACGTGGGCCGAGTGGTTGTGGAAAATCGACCCTTTTGTTAATGGCAGGCGGTTTGCTCGCCCCGGATTCCGGTAGCATTCAAATTGAAGGACAAAACCTCTACAACCTGAATGCGAATGCGCGGGCCAGGTTTCGTGCTGAGAATATCGGCTTCGTCTTTCAGCAATTCCATCTGATTCCGTATTTGAATGTGCTTGATAATGTTCTTGCTCCCTCGCTTGCACTGAAGGAAGCACAGACACGGGAACGTGCCGAACAGTTGTTGAAAAAATTCGGTCTGGAACACCGTATGCACCACGTTCCCGCCCAGCTCAGTTCCGGTGAACGACAACGAGCGGCGTTAGCCCGGGCGTTGTTGAACGAACCCAAGTTGCTTCTAGCAGATGAGCCGACCGGCAACTTGGATCGTGAAAACGCCGATGTGGTTCTGGCACACATGAAAGATTTTGCCACTGCTGGCGGGGCCGTTCTGCTCGTGAGTCACGATGAACATGCCGTCGAAGCAGCCGAGATTGTTCATTCCATCGATCACGGTAAACTCGTCAACGCGTAACCATTGCATATCCTCGGCACTTAAGCGTTGCAAGAGGGTAATGGGAACGTCATACCGGGACGCCACAACAGAACTGGAGAAGCAGGCTTTGGGCAGCTTTCGTCTGCAGCGTTTGGCGATGCGTTCATCAATTTTCGTAAAGCGGCTTGATCTTCTTCATATCAGTCAGACGTATCACAACCATTCTCCGCTGGGAGCGTTCGTCGTTCTGATTGACAAAAAAGCGGTCGGCAATTTTATCCTGCTCCGTTGATTCTGACGAAACCATGAGCATTTCCCCCACATTCAGCGTCACGCTGAATTTCAGATCTCGCAGGGAGATAATTTCCTGTTGCGGTTTCAATTCCCAACGGGAAACACCCGCTACCGGGCGAAGTTCGGGATTGCCGTGATGGATTTCCGGGGTTATGTGCAGTTTGATCCAACCATCCTGCAACCGTTCCAGTTCCGTCCGCAGAACACAACGCACGTTACGGAGCGTGGTCGGTTCGGATTCCCCCGGTAATTGGATCGAAATTTCCGGCTGAACGTTACTGGTAAGAATCTCCGCTTCTCCGCCGGAACGCAAATGAACTGTCCGCCCAACCATTTCATTATGCCTGGATGTTCCTGCCAAATCGGTGATATCCTGCTTGAGCCCGAGTAGTCTTTGCAGTGAACGTGGCGGCGTCAATCCAACCAGGCCTATTCTGAAACCCGCCTTTCGCAATTTCGACCGCGTTTCCAGATTGACCGTTCCGATCGTATCGACTTCATCCCAAACCAGACTGGAAAGCAGGGGATCATCCGCATCACGTTCAATGTAGATAATATCCAATTGAACGGTTTCGATTTCCGGCTTGATGGGAGTCAGCAAAGACTTCCCTTCCTGTTCACGATGTGTATCGACAATATGACATCCCCCCTGAAGGCAGCAAGCAAACAGGATCAGCATCGCGAAAATCTGTCGGACTGTTAGACAGACACCAACAGACAACGGATTGACCAGATGAACTGTTGAAGAGACAGTCATTTCAAATACAACTGCTGACGGAGGAGAAAGGGAGAGAGGGGAATTCGAAGGGAAGGTAGAGAATACTTCCTTTTACACAGGCTCCGCGCTGATGTCAATGAGTCATTCATATGACGTCTGTCCCCCCGTCATATGGTTATTTTTACAGAGCGAATAGCAACACTCGCGTAAAAGCAGGGTAAATAGAAAAGCAGGGGAAGAAAAGAGACCGCTTCAGCCTGTCAACGGGACATTGAAACAGAAAACAAAATGCAGCACACAAGGCCCATTGAACCAGGTATCCATTGAACGCAAGTCCGATTGAAACAGTCGAACCGTCATGCCCTTTGAATGCTTTACTCTCTGGACGACATTGAACGCTTCAGCAGATATTGCTAATGGCGTGCCCGTTGCGGGTCGACAAACCGCTTCCGTTTGCTTGCTTGTTCATCCGGCGCACAGACAGGGGCGGGAGATCGCCCCTGCTGCATTTTTCGCTCTTGTTTCTCGGCCCTTATTCGCGATGCAGTTGGGTTGTGAGCGAATATTTCAAGTCGTCGATCATAAATTGCGCTTCCCCGTACAGGGCGGCGTTCCCTTTTTCGGGCACTGGAATGTGCCCATGAAAGCACTTTCCAGCCTGTTTCATCGGGGTGGAGTTCCACTTCACTTCACGAAAATCGCCGTTGTCGGATGTAGCAGACCACAGGCGAACCGCTCTTGGATTCGGTGTTGCGGAAACATTCAACCGGAGTTGACCATCTTCCTTTGAATGCTCCCACTTCAATTGAGGCATCTCGGTACCTGTTGCCAAATGTTTGACAAAAGCGGCCAGGGTTGTCAGTGCAAACTCCTTTCCATCTCCCAGTCCGTGTCCGGCGTTGGGTACATAGAGGATATATTTATCGCCGACCAGACCGTCCCAGTACAGGTTCAGGGCATCGACGACCCAGTAGCGATCGTTCGTCCCGTTGATGAGCAATTTGGGCAGCGTCAGTTTCTTGCGGTAGGTGTATGGATCAACCCAGCGCCAAAGCGGTACAT
>JALTOP010000524.1 GCA_027000105.1 Planctomycetaceae bacterium
CCGCCAGGATCGCAAGTGGGGCACCGGCAACGATCGCGTTGCAGCAACCGATTCGAAAACGCCCAGCCCGATCCAGCGACCGCCCTGTTCGATGACAAGGTAAATCGGTTCGTGTTGTCCAAGTTGTGCAGCGGTTGCTGTTTCGACAAAGGCACGAGAAAGATAGGGAGTGGAAGAAACAGCATGGCGTTCCAGATCTTCCCACCGCTCAACGGTCTCGGGAGTGATGTCCGATTCATGCAAAATCTGAACGCGAATACCGGACGCAATGTCTGCATCTGCGCGAGCAGGTATGAATCCTGTTTGAAGATCGCTTGTGATGGAATTCATTCTGTTACCAACAACTGGAAGTGACGACAGATGGTTTCTCAAATTACCCGGACTTGAATCCGGGTTCCGACAATGACTCCGGAAAAAATTGGACAGTGATTGCACGACAGGAATTACATGACAGGAATTACATGATCGAGAAATAGTTCTCGACGGCGAAGTCGAATGCACTGGGGCTCATCTTTTTTTCGATCTGTTTGTAGACACAGTAATTGCGCACCTGCAGCAAAAGATCGCGCGGTTGACAGGCACGAAAGGGACGATTGACTTTTTCGTAATGTGTTTTGATCAGGTACTCAACCGCCTCGGCATCGAATTCCATCCCGGTCAGGGGGGCCATGATTTTGAACAGTTGCACAAAATGTTCCCGCGAAGGATCGGGCACCTCGATTTTGTACGGAATCCGGCGCAGGAACGCGCCATCGACCAGATCTTTCGGTTCCAGGTTGGTCGAAAAGACAATCAGTTGATCGAACGGAACCTGGATTTTTTTTCCGCTGGGCATGTTGAGATAGTCGTATCGTTTTTCCAGTGGAACGATCCAGCGGTTGAGCAGTTCGTCCACCGGCATTCTCTGTCGTCCAAAGTCATCAATAACCAGCGTGCCACAGTTGCTTTTCAATTGAAGTGGAGCCTCGCATGTTTTCGTCTGCGGGTTTTGTGTCACTTCCAACTCGGCCATTGTCAATTCTCCGCCTGCGACAACCGTCGGGCGGGTAATTTGGACCCATCGCTGATCGACTCCGGAAAGATCGAAGATCCCCCTTTCCTGTTCTGTCTGAACCTCTTCATGCACGCCGGGATCGTACAATCGCATAATGTCCGCATCGATCAGCAGGGCGCGTGGAACCCAAATGGAGGAACCGAAACAGGCGGTTATCCGCTCTGCAATACTTGTTTTTCCGTTTCCAGCTTCGCCGAACAGAAACATCCCCCGTCCCGAATTGATGGCTGGCCCAAGCCGATCGAGCATTTCGGGGGCGATCAGCAGATCCGAAAACGCTCTTTTCAGGTCATCCTGATGAACCATCTGTTTGGCAATGCTTTGTCTTTCCATCGCCTTGAGGTAGTCTTTCAGGGGGACAGGTGCCGAACCGAAGTAGTAGCATTCCTCAGAAAACCGCTTTGCTTTTTCGCGGCCTAGTTCGGTAATCGAATAGAAATAATCTCCCATTTCTGCCGAGTCCCGCAAATCGAGAACCTGGTCGTACTTCCAACGTTTCAACAACGGGTCAACCAGGGCGAACGGGAGTCGAACCTGTTGAGAGATTTGGCGACCGGATGCCAGACCTCGAGCCAGCAGGAATTTCAGAACCAGACGCTCGACATCATCTTCGCATAACCCGGCTTCCTGCAGAGATTCCGGTGCTTTGGGCAGGAAATCGCCCTGTTCCTCGCCTTCATCGCCGAGTAATGTACTGACACGATCGAACAATTCAGCCAGATAGGAATCGTTTTTGATGATGGAGGGCGTCTGCTGCTTTCGGTTCTTTTTTCCTGCACGATGGCCCGATTCTTTCGACTTATCAACGGAATCGAACTGCTCGGGAATTGAGTTTTCTGTTGCGTCTGTTGTGCTGCTTTCGGGGGGCATTTCTCCGGGAGGCGAACATGCGGACGAAGCAGGGTCGTTCGTCGTGTTTTGTTCGAGATCGGAAAAATCAAGCGAGTTCAGTTCAGGCAAAACGTCTCCGCGTTCCGAAGTGGATTGCTCCATGCATTCGGATTTAAGCCGTTCCAGAAATTCTGCCGGCGATAATTTTGACATTGACCTCTATCGCTCCGATAAGCCCATAACCGTTCCAGAGTTCACCTCAACCATAGCTTGAAGAATGAAGAGGAGACCAGACCAGGCAATTTCTGCAACTGATTGTGCAAACTGGTTCCAGTATAATTCGTTCTATCGTTACGATCGGCATCATCGTGATACAGGATCGTCAGGCGGGATCATGGTGCGGGAGAGATTTGTTCCGGGATCGGAAGGTGTCGGGTTCGGGAGGCGTTCGGTGCCGTTCAGAACGGCTAC
>JALTOP010000525.1 GCA_027000105.1 Planctomycetaceae bacterium
AAACGGATCGCTTCAACGAGCAGCTTCAGGCAATCGCAAAAGATGAGAAGCAGTCGCCGTTGTTGAGAGTGAAGGCGATCTCGGCTTTGGGAGGAAAATCGACCCGTCTGAGTGACGATGCTTTTTTTCTTTTGATGGATGTTCTCGAAAATTCGCACAACTCGAGCGAGATCAGCATCGCGGCCCAATTGATCGGCAAATCATCGCTGACAAAAAAACAGCTGCTTCAGTTGGCCCCAATGATTTCAGAAGCAGGGCCAACCGTTCTGAAAGATTTGCTCGGTCCTTTTGAGCGATCGCGTGATGTGGAGGTGATAAAACAATTTCTCGATGCGGCTGAGCAGTCGCAGTTTGTTGTCAGTCTGCCGATCCCGGTGATCTCCGATATGGTCAAACGCTACCCGGCGGAATTGCGTGAGCGGGGTAATGCGCTACTTGATAAAATGAGAGAAAACGAAGCACAAAAGCTGGCCAAACTCGACAAACTGATCCCGCTGCTTAAAAAGGGAAATCACGAAAAAGGGAAAGAGCTGTTCTTTTCGGAAAAGGCGAAATGTTCGGCCTGTCATCAAATCAACGGCAAGGGAACCGCGGTCGGTCCCGATCTTTCCAACATCGGCGCGAACCGGGCTGCCCGCGATCTGTTGGAATCGATTATCTTTCCTTCGGCAACAATTGTCAGAGATTATGGCTCATTCAATGTGGTCCTGGCCGATGGACGTGTGCTGACCGGATTGATTGCAAGAGAGGATGACGAGGTTCTCGAACTGCAATTGCAAGGCGGAAAAATCGAGCGGATTGCACAGGACGATATTGAAGAAATTGTGCCGAATACGGTTTCGATCATGCCGAACGGTTTGGAGAAAACACTCAGCGAGCAGGAATTGGCCGATGTCATTGCATACTTGGTGACATTGAAAAAGGCGGCCCTGGTTTCTCAAAAACCGTGATGGCGTGAACGTAACAGTGTGACCGTAACGGCGTGTTGGAGAGGCGCACGAAAAAACCGGGTTGAAGCCCGGTTCTCCCGGAAAAGTGTTCGGCGAACGCAAATTATGGGGCGATCAGCAGCGGTTGTTGTGAGTGATTCTGATTGATTGGGGCGTTCATCTGCGGAACAGCGAATGCTCCGTTTGATGTTTGAAGTGCGGAAGGCTGTTGAGCCGGATACTGGTAAGAAACTCCGGTGTGTGGCTGTCCGTTTTGTGGGGCAGGAGCGGGAGTGAATTGCAGCGCTCCGCCTCGTTGTGGAACCGGTGGTGTCTGGATCTGCGGTGGTTGTTGCGGCTGTTGTCCACGCGGAACGAATTGCTGTGGCGGCATGTGACCTGGCGGTGGAACCTGCCCCTGCTGATTCGGCTGCCTGAACACGGGAAGCGATCGGTACGCCTGCGTCGGAGCGTTATTTCCCATACGGGAGCGCTCGTGGTAGCGGTGCCAGTATTGTTGGGAGTAAGGCATTTTGGCGGACATCCCCCAACCGGCGGCTGTTTGTGACTGGGCAAGAACATTCTTGTAATTGTATGGACGGAAATGTTTGTACGCACCGTAAAAAGGCATGTACTGAATATAACCGTGTTGCCACGTTTCCTGAGCATCGTACGGGTAGAGTTGATCTGAGCCGAGCGGCCCGGAAACGCCTTCAGCATATCCGCCCGAGTAGCCTGCGGGGTCATACTGGCTCAAATCCTGTGCAAACGCGCCACTGGTAACCAATAACAGTGATGCGACAGCCAACGGTATCATTCGTCCCGACATGATTAACTTCCCCGAAGTTTGTAACAGGCCAGCTCAAAATGAGCAGCCATCGTTTTGGTGCGATGTATCATCGTTAATCGTAAAATCTATCAACACGTTCCCACAGCGCGCGACAAACCCTCGATTCCCCTTGTTATCAGATCGGATTTTCTCAACGAATCCTCAAGACGAATTCGACAGCTTCAGTCAATATGGACGACATTACCTGTCTATTTCCAACCGCCCGGCCTTATTTCCCTCATTTTTTATCGCCCTTGCCCAAATTGACAATAGCCGCCCTTAATACCTGTAATTCAGGAAGAGTTTCAACCACAACTTGAGGGAAAGCGGGATAATTTCGCTGCCTGTTTCCGAATCGGTGGTACACTTTTTATACCTGCCTTTGTGCAGTTGTGTAAGCAAAGCGGTCGGGAGTAACTCGTGGCGACGGACGCTCCCGAGAACATCAACATTTGATATCGAGGTACAACAATGATTCACCGTGGTTTGACCATTGCCCTGTTTCTTATGATGGGGGGAGTCTGTTCTGCACAAAATGGTGCGATTCTTGAATTGACCCCCTTGAATGAGCCTAAGGCCGAGAAAG
>JALTOP010000526.1 GCA_027000105.1 Planctomycetaceae bacterium
GGGTTATTCAGATGTTTACGAATGATGTTGACAGCTTCCTTGTCTTCCGAATAAATGCCGAAGCCTTCGTAGGCGAAAAACTCGAAAGAGTCGTCGATTGCTTTTTCCATCGCTTCGGCATCGCTGTCCGGGATGATGAAAACGACAGAAGGTTCTTCCTCCTCTTCGAGGAAAATAGCTGCCCAGAAATCCTGATTTTTGTCAACGCCGTTCATCGTCGGATTGGAAATGCCCACACCGAGCATACCGGCCTGACCCTGAATCAGGGCACCAAAACCCGGTTGAACTTCGTTCACGAATTCGGCAATTCCCTCAACTGTTTTGTCGGGAGATTTCATCCGAATGACCGCCGAGACAGAACTGGGGATTAAATCGGGAGCATCGGCGGCATGGAGTGAGCCGGCGAACAGGAAAAGAGAGAGGCCAATTGCACTCAGTCGACGAGCCAGAATACGCATGATAGAGAATCCTTTTCAGTTGTAGATCATGTGATGATCATGAGGGAGTGTAATCGCGTGATTACGAAAAATGACGTGATGTCTGCATTTCTTTATTCTTGGGAACGGTTTTTGCACAGTCTCCGAACATCCCGTAGTGTAACGGGTAAATTGGGGTTGGGATCATTTTACGGCCTAAAAAATCGAATTATTGTTTGAAAAAAAGATCATTTTTACATCGGTCTTGTAGAAAAAACAAAAAATAGGGTAAAAGTTTCACTAGATGGTAGCATTGCCTTTTCTTCATGAGAATCGGCCGGGAATTCATATTCCCGAGAGGGGCAAATCGATCAGTTGTGTTAGAATGGATAACAATCGCCTCGGCTATGTGTTGTGGTTTCGTTGCAATCGCCCCGAGGTGAAGTGGTGCCAATAATGAAACCGTCATCCATGTGACCGCATGTTCTGATTTCCCACTTAAGATTTTCCACTTAAACTTAAATCGTGATGTTTATCGGTGATAGACTTGTGAAGAAACAGCAATGAATTTCAATGCCCGGGCTTCCATCAGGGGGCCGAGAGTGCCGATACGTGTGGAGTTTTCCCCAGACATCAAAAGATAGGTCCTCGGATCGATCCCCGCCCCGATTGTTACATGCCAGAAAACGATTTCGTTAATCCTGCAAGGAAGGAAGCATTCACCATGAACCGGTACAATCCCTACGCGCAGCTACCTTCAAAACTTCTCTGTGGTTTCATTTTTTTTCTGACTTTCGCATTTTTGTGTGGAAATCCGATTCACGCGTTATTTGCCCAAACCGCAGAGCAGGCCCAAACCGCCGAACAGGAAAGTGAGGCCGATTCGGAGGCTGCAAAAATTGAGCGGCATCGTAGAAATGTCGCAGTTGCACTGAATTACTGTCGTGCCTCTTTCCATCGCATCAAAAAGTATCCGACTCAGATCGTGATGGAGGAAGAAAGGCAGAAAATCCTGAACAATTTGAACTTGAATGTGATACAGGATGCAGAAATCATCAAACTTTACTCCGACGTGTTGGAGGAAATCGGGCAAATTCAACTGACCGACAAAGAAGAGGAACTCTACGAGACAAAGTATAAAAAATCGCTGAGGCATGAACTGGTGTTCGATACTCTGTCGGTGGGCCTCAATTTGATGACCGCATCCTACATAAACGCCGTGCAGATCGGGGCGAATAGTTGGTGGGATTATCGCAACTTCAAATGGAATCGTGATAATGAAGTATTGAAGTTGGAGAAGACCCGGGTAAACGCAGTAGTGAAAAAGTCTTCGACCTTTCTGGATACTTTTTGGAGATTGGCGCAAAAAAACAATATTCCCGATCGTTGGCTGATTCGCTCGACCGACCTGGACAGCCTGGAGCAGGCGATGAATCAGAAAGATCCGCAGGTTCGATTGCGGATTCTGAAACGGATGCAGCCGTTTATGGAGTGTTATCCACCTTATTGGTACTATCTGGCCAGAACTGAGCAGACTCTCGGACAGATGTTTGAGGCGATGGCGACCTATAACCGGCTCTCTTCGCTTGAGACGGGGCACTTCCGTCGGGACGACATGTTGGCCACCGCTTATGCGAACCAGGCGGTGATTCAGGCCTATCTGGGACAGCAGACCGCTGCGGTGCAGACAGCGAAAAAAGCCTTGAATGAATCAGCCGAGGTGTGGGAAGCGAACCTGGCTTGTGCAAAAATTCTCCAAAAAGCGGGAGAATTGGCCGATGCAGAAGATGCGATCCTCCGGAATCTGGATGTCGATCTGGAACGGGAACAGAGTACCGTCACGCTGCTCACCTTTTACTACGACACCAATAATACGACGAAACTGGCCAAATTTCTGGGCGATGAAAAGGTTCTTGCGTATGTTCCCCCTCCCGTTTTGATTCGTCTGGCTTCCCGATTGCCTGAGCAACAGACGCCGCCCCTGGTTTGGACAGCGTTGGCCTCATCGCTGCGAATCGAACCCCGTCTATGTTTTGGTGAAGACAGCATCATTGTCGCTTACCATCCTGTTTGGAAGATCAACCGAAGTAAGGTTTCCCTGCATTTTGGAGACCGTATTATCGAAGGGGAAAAGTTTCGCCAGAATGATGTCGATTACATCCTTTTCCCTCAGGTCGCGGAACTTGGTGGTGTCCTCTCCGGGCCTTCCGAGCTTCCCGCTTTGAAGTTGGAAATACAATACGGGAAGAAAGATCCGATCCTGCTCGCTTTTTCCGATCAATCCATTTCCGGAAAAGCAGGGGGGACGGGGAGCCGCCTGGCAACCGATTCACATCGATATCAACTCGTCGCTGCCCAATGGGGGGCAAAGCAGGTCGCGTATGTTCCTCACGCGACTCCCAAAACGGCGCAGAACTCCTATATTTACGGCAAATTGGAGATCATGCAGGAAATCAAAACAGCAGAAAAGCCCGAACCCGAACTAGAAAAACAGGAGACCTCGAAGGATTCAGAACTGCGATAGAAACCGGACATCGTTTTCATAGAGCAGGCGGATGTCGTGAATGCCGTAGCGTTTCATGCAGAGGCGTTCCATGCCCAGCCCGAACGCGAAGCCTGATACTTTCTCGGGATCGTAGCCGACTGCTTTGAGCACATTCGGATCGACCATGCCGGCTCCTCCGACTTCGAGCCAGGTCTCGCCCCATTGCATGTCAACTTCCACAGATGGTTCGGTGAATGGAAAGAAAGAGGGACGGAAGCGGATCGCGACATCGTCCCCGAGATATTCCGTCGCAATCATTTTCAGGACGGTTTTCAAATGGGACATTGTCACGTCAGTGTCAACATACAGACCTTCCATCTGATGAAACATGCAGGAGTGTGTTGCGTCGATTGTGTCGGGCCGATAGACACGGCCGGTTGATACGATGCGAACCGGAGGTGGGGTCTGTTCCATCACCCGGATTTGCACGGTTGATGTTTGGGATCGAAGTAGCCAGGGGCCTCCGTGACCGGCCTGCGCAACGGCCAGATAAAAATTATCAAGTGGGTCTCTGGCTGGGTGATCCTCCGGAATATTCAAAGCGACAAAATTGTGATAGTCGTCTTCAACCTCCGGGCCGTCTGCAATATCGAACCCGAGACGCCCAGCGATCTCCTTGAACTCCGAAAGTGTTTGGGAAATCGGATGCCTTTTCCCAATGGAAAAGGGATGTCCCGGTAAGGTGACATCGATTCCGTCGATTTTCTTTTCAGGTTTCCCCAGTTCGTTTTTGCGTTCTTCAATCGCCCGCTCGACAGTTTGTTTGGCCAGATTGAATCTTTTCCCCAGTTCCGGGCGTTCCTCTCGGCTCGCTTTGGAAAGTTCCTGCTGGATTTCCTTCAGTCGCCCTTTTTTCTTGCCCAGGAAGCGAATCCGGACTTCCTCAACCTCCTTTGCATCCTGCGCCTGGCTAATTGCCTGGAGGGCTTCTTGTTGATAGTTATCCAGTGCTTCGATTAAATTCATGATCGATATTTTCCCGGAAGATTCATTTTGGAGACAAGGCAGACCGGGCCAAAAGCTCAAGTCAATAAAAAACCGAAGCCGGACTGACACAGATAGATGTGCAATCAGACTTCGGCTGTATATTCTGGTCGCTGGCAGGTGAGATCGGCTTGACCCGGCCAATCCGGTTCACGCCATTGATTTTTTTACCTCGGCCATTACTTCGGCGAATACCTCCGGCTGATTGAACGCCAACTCACTGAGCGATTTACGGTTCAGGCCGATGCCCGATTTGTGCAGGGCGTCGATGAACTGGGAATAGCGAACCCCGTGCATCCTGCAGGCCGCGTTCAAACGTGTAATCCACAAACGGCGCATTTCACGTTTGCGAACCCGACGATCGCGGTAGGCGTAAGCCCTTGATCGTACGACCGTTTCCTTCACCGTTCGCAGCAAATTCTTTCTGCCGCCAAAATTGCCGCGGGCCTCACGAAAGAGCCTTTTTTTCGCCTTGTGACGAGCAACACCACTTTTAATTCTCATCTTTTCTCAACTACCGTTTCTTTATCTCTTTATCTCGATTAGTGCCCAATTGGCAGATACCAACGTACTGCGACGCTATTCGTCATCAGGTTCCCGGCTTGAGAGCATCCGCAATTTTTTTGGCAATCGTTCCACAAATGACGCCATCCTGCCGTAAATGACGTTTACGGTTGCCGCTCTTTTTTCCCATGATATGACCACGGTTGGCGTTACGATGCTTTACTTTTCCGGTTCCCGTCACCTTGAACCGCTTCTGCATTCCCTTGTGTGTTTTTTGTTTGGGCATTCTGTCACCAATTGATTTGCTGCTGGATTGTATGAATTACTACTTTATCCGTCGTTTCCCCAGAGGGACACATTTCTGTTCTGTTTTTGTAACTCTTTTGTGTGTAAATCGTTACGGATTCGAAATGGCCGAGGCTATCCTGTTTTTCCAACCTTCTTCTGAAACAGAAGGCGAGGAGTATAACAGGCCGCATCCCGAACTGGTAGCGATATTAGCACTTAACCGCGAAAAAGTTCCCGGATAAAGCCGAACAGTCCCCTGATCACCATGACTCGCCAGTAAAGCTACCCCGCGAGGATGCCTTCCCGTGAGGTGCCTCCTGTTGAGATGGCCCGGTGTGGCGGGTGGAATGAAGTCGAAACGACGAAACCGGCACTGTACGCCGGACCCGATACTATTTGGGAGCGAGGATCGCAGACATGCTCCGACCGCTTTCCATCCCGGGGGGTTTCTCGACCTTGGCGATATCTTCCAGGCTCGCAATTATGCTCTCCAGGATTTCCCGTCCCCGCTCGTGGTGGGCGTTTTCCCGCCCTCGAAACATCACATTCAGCTTGACCTTGTCCTTGTGAGCAAGAAAATCACGGGCTTTTTTCATTTTGAAGTCGATGTCATGCTCACCAATTTTGGGTCGCAAACGAATCTCCTTCAGTTGTGTTTGATGAACCTTGGCGTTCTTGCTGAGCCTTTTTTTCTGCTCATACTTGAATTTGCCGTAATCCATGATCCGACACACAGGAGGGTTTTCCTTCGGTGCCACCTCAACAAGATCCATTCCGGCTTCCTGGGCGAGAGCCTTGGCCTCATAGGTGTCAATAACCCCCAATTTTTCGCCATCGTAGTTGATGACCCGTACAGGTGAGATCCTGATTTGCTCATTCACTCGGTGCGAAGTCTCGATTTTGTTTCCCTTTCAATAGTACCAAAAAAACTGACCAGCCGGGCGAATCAGCCTGACAAGGCTTATTCTAATGTTAATGGATCAATATGTCCATATTGGGCTTGACTGGCTACCGCCCAGTACAAGTTCGACACATTCATTAAACCTGGCTCACATCGTTTTTTATCGATGTTTTTCCGGTTGGTCAAGCAGTTTCAGATAAAATTATGTGCAGGAAACGGAAGCGCGAGGGTTTCTTGGAGTGAGAGTCTGTTTCCTTTTCGGTACTACATGGGGAGTCGGTCTTGGTAAAGTGGTCGAAACGTGTTAAAACAGTGAGTGTGTGCGGTCGTTGTTCGGTTGATACAAGACGGGCCGCTACACAGTTTTTGCAACCTTTGCAGCTTAAATAAAGGCAGGGAGCCAGGAAATGCCGTCCAGTTGTGTGAAGAATCAGTTGTGCAAAAAGAATTATATTCCCCTTTGTGTCGGCTTGATTTGTTGTTTTTCTTGTGCCAATTTCCTGTTCGCCAAGCAGAGCCAAGGGAATCAGGAAAACCAGGCAGGGAAAGAGGGGGCGAAATCAGAGCAGGTTCGGAAAGATTTGCAACTGGAAGAATTGCTCAATCGATTGAAGCAGGTGGGCGATGATGAACTGAAAGTGATCGCCGAACCGAATCAGACTCCCGAGCAGGCTGAGCAGGTCGAAAAGAAACGCAAAGCGCTGGCTCTGTTCATGACGGGACGAGATCGGGAACACGCCCGGAAATTTAAAACGGCTTATTCTGCCTATCAGGAAGCGATTCAGCTTGATCCGAAATCGCTCTATTTGTATCGCGCGATCATTCCGCTGGCGTTCCGGTTGGAGAAGGTGGAAGATGCGATCAACTTTGCCAAAAAAGCGGTGGAGATCGATCCGAACAATTTTGAATTGCTTAGCCAGTTGGGCATTTACGCTCTGCGCAGACAGGATATTGCGGGATCGATCAAGTATTTCGAAAAGGCGGTCAAGAGTAAAACGGTCGATAAAAAATCGGGCACGTATGTTTCGATTATCAGCCAGTTGGGGCAGTTGTACCTGGCGATTGGTCAGAAAGAGAAGGCGGCCCAGTCATACCTGGTTGTCTATCAGGCATTAACACAGCCGGATCAATACTCGCTCGATTTCCGTACTCAACGGGCGATTGAGTCTCTCAAGGGAAACAAGGCAGCAACTTTCGAGATGCTTGGTGAGTTGTTTTTGGCGACAGACAAACTGAAACAGGCGCAGGACTGTTTTGAACGGGCGAGTCAGGCCAGTAGAAGGAACAAGGCCGTTTACAGTTACCAATTGGCTCGTGTGCTGAACAAACAGAAAAAGTACACGCAAGCTCTCGAAAAACTTCAGGAATACTTTGAGGCGAAGTTGAGTAGCAAGGGAATCGGCCCCTATCTGTTGTATGCAGAATTGCTGACGGCTACCGGTAAGCAGGATCAGCTGCTGTCTGAGATCGAAAAGCTGAGTAAAAAAGACCCCAAAAACGCGGAGCTGCAACGTTATCTTGCCGAACGATATCTTGATGCCAGGCAGTTCGACAAAGCGGAGGCAATTCTGCTGGAAATTCTCAAGGGGAAAAGCACGGGAGAAGTCCAACTCGGCTTGATGAAAGTCTATCGCGCTCGCAAAGACGCTGCAAAAACATTGGACGCTTTAACCGAAGCGATGATGAACGGGGCCAACACCGCCCGGCTCGAAGCGGAACTGGAGTTGATCGGACAGGATAAAAAGTTGGCAAACGAAATCCTGGAAACGGGTGAGAAACAGGTTGACGAACTGAAAGACGATCGCAAAAAGTTCACCCAAAGCTATTTGCTGGCCAAGCTGGCGATGCAGCAAAAGGCATTTGATCAGGCAATCGCATTTTATCGTCGCGCATTGAAAATTCGCAAAGAACCGCAGATACAGTTGACGCTATACAACGAACTGACCCAGTTCCTCAATAGCGAGAAGCAGTACGAGAAGGCGATAGAAATTTTGAAGGAGGGGATCGATTCGCCGGCATTGGCCCGGTTTCGCAAGGCGTTTCAGCAGTCGTTGGTGCGAACCCTGGTGATGAACGATCAACCTGACGAGGCGATCAAAATCATCAAAGCGATTCAGGAAACCGAGCCGGACAGCCTGCAGTGGGCGTACATGGAGGGGTGGGTCTATTATTCCTCGAAGCAATGGGACAAGGCGATTGAGGTTTACGTTCCGCTGTTGGAACGCGCGATCGATGCTGGTGACGCACAGGTTCGTAACATTCGCTACGATCTCTCACGGTGTCTGGCGTTTTCCGGTCGGGCTGATAAAGCGATCGAACTGCTCGATCAGATGATTCAGGACGATCCGAAAGAACTGCTGTGGAAATTCCAGAAAGGCTGGGTCTATTACTATTCGAAGCAATGGCCCGCGGCGATCAAGCAATTCCAGGAAATCCTGGCGGATTCCGAAAACGGAATTCAGAACGAAGCGCTGATTCGTCAAACCAAATTTTCTCTTTCTGCCGCTTTTGTCCAGAATAAGCAGTTCCGCGAAGGAGAAATCATTCTCGAAAAAATTTACGAACAGGATAAGGAAGATATTTCAGTCTGTAACGATCTTGGTTACCTCTACGCAGACCAGAATAAAAAACTGGCGCAGGCGGAAGAAATGATCAAGAAGGCACTGGACGCCGAGCCGGAAAACAATGCCTATCTCGACAGTATGGGCTGGGTCAAATATCGCTTGGGAAAATTTGAAGAGGCGAAAAAGTATCTGGAACAGGCGGTCAAGGAATCGGAATCGGGAGACGCCGTTCTCTGGGATCACCTGGGCGACTGCTACAACAAGTTGAATCAAAAAGAGAAAGCGGTCGATGCCTGGAAGAAAGCGCTCCAGCATGAATCGGAATCAAAATATCCCGATAAGGAATTGATCAAGAAAATCGAAGCGAAAATAAAGCCGTGACAGCTACAGTCCCTCTGCTTTGATCCGCTGCTGGGGCCGGCGTTGGCTTTCCCGAAATGCAGGGCTTGGGGTTAGCTTCCCGATCGGTCAGAATCCGGTTCCTGTTTACAAGAGTGAGATACCTTTTTCATGTTACCGCAACTGGCAATCGCAACATCGTCGATGAAGCTCCCTTTGCGCTCCGCTCTTAAGGCGGCGGCTTTGTGGGAGGTGCAGGGGGTGCGCATTGATGCCCGGGTTGAGTTGAAGCCCCGGGAGTTGACTGAAACGGGGAAGCGGGATTTATCGAACCTGCTTAAGGAATTGAATCTGAGATTGGCTTCTCTTTCCTTTTCGGTCAGACGTTCTCTGTATGAACAGGCTGATTTGGACGCCCGCATCGCCGCGATTCGGGAAGCCATGGAATTGGCCGGAAAACTTTCGGTCAGACATTTATGTGTAAAAATCGGAAAGGTGCCCGAAGATCGTAATACCCGGGATTTTCAGCAGTTGCACGAAGTTGTCAGCGATCTGGCCCGATTGGGGGATCACATTGGCGTCGTGTTGACGGTTACTCCGATGGGGGAATTGCCCGAGGTGATGAAAGATTTTCTCGATTCGATTCGCACAGGCCCCGTCGCCCTCGATTTTGATCCGGCGATCACGGTTTTGAATGGGATTGATCCGGCGGAATCGATTCGAATGCTGCATCAGTACATTGGGCAGGTGACAGCCAGAGACGC
>JALTOP010000527.1 GCA_027000105.1 Planctomycetaceae bacterium
ATTCGAGAGAATCACCCACATCGAACCGGTTTTTAACATCGAGCGATAACAGGATTTCGTTATCGTCAGGATTTTCATTGGTAATGGTTTCTACTTCAGTTACTTCGCCGACGAATTGCTGGCGGGTCGCACGGGAAACGCCCTGTTCGTAATTCTGCAGGTCTTTGATCGGCTGTCTTTTATAAAATCCCTCGGTGTAACCGCGATTCGACAGACTGTCGAGTTGCTGCATCAACTGTTCGTCGAACGGCTGGTGATGAATGGCAGCTTCGATTGCCGCGTGATACACCTGAGCGGTTCTGGCAACATAGAAAGCCGATTTTGTCCGCCCTTCAATCTTGATTGAATCGATCCCCATTTCCACCAGTTCATTGACATATTGCACGGCCCGGAGATCTTTGGAATTCATGATGTAGGTGCCATGTTCGTCTTCGAAGGCGGGCATGTATTCGCCGGGACGGTTCGGCTCTTCCAAGAGAAAAACACGATCCTGAACGGTCTCCGCCTTCTCCCGGGCAAGCAAATCGTAATCACCCTCCAGATTCGGCTTCGCCTCGCTGATCTGGTACAGCCATCGGCACGCATTGGTGCAATTCCCCTGATTCGAATCCCGGTGATTCATATAGCCGGAGAGCAGACAGCGCCCGGAATAGGCAATACAGAGCGCACCATGAACAAAAACCTCCAATTCGATGTCGGGACACTCCTGTCGAATTTCCCGAATTTCATTCAGCGACAGTTCGCGGGAAAGAATGATGCGGGAAAGACCGTATTCCTTCCAGAACCTGACCGTTGCGAAATTGACCGCATTCGCCTGCACAGAAAGATGGATCGGCACCTCCGGCCAACGTTCTTTCACCATCATGATCAACCCTGGATCCGACATGATCAGGGCGTCCGGGCCCATCGCGATCACCGGCTCGATATTTTTCAGGTAGGATCGAACCTTCAGATTATGCGGGGCGATATTGCTGGCCAAGTAGAAAAGCTTCCCCAGTTGATGGGCCTCTTCAATCGCCTGCTGCATCACCTCCAGCCTGTTGAACTCGTTTTCACGTACTCGCAGGGAATACCGCGGCTGCCCGGCATAGACAGCATCGGCCCCGTAGGCGAACGCATATCGCATTGCCTTGAGCGTACCTGCTGGTGATAATAGTTCCATACGTTTCATAACTGTCGCCGGTTCATTGGGAATGGGGAAGCGGAATCATCCACAACAGAAGCGTCAACATCGATGCCCTGTTTTGAGTTCGGTTACGGCTCGTCTTCCACGATGTCGTCCGATATTGCTATACTCAACGGAAGCGTTCGAGCCAACCGTCACTATACCCATTTCTGTCTTGTATTGTCGAACAATTAACGAAAGTAAACAAAATTCAGGATGACAAAATCTGAAACCCATCATCTATCGCCAACAAAAATATTTCTGCGGGGACTGGCGATCAGTCTGCCGACGATCCTGACGATCGTCATTCTGCTCTGGCTCGGCAGCTTGCTGAACACGTATATCATCTCGCCGACCAATTCAATGGTGAAATTCGTGTTCGCCCAATTTATCGATCATTCCGTTCCGCTCGATCAAGTGGTCACTTTACCGGAAGGGCCTCCGCTGCCGTTTTGCGATCGCAATTATCGTGTAACACCAAAACTGAAAGAGGAGTATCTCAAACATTGGAAAACCGCCCGTCAAACCGGTGGCACAGAAGTTCCCACTGAAGTGGAGAAACAGTGGTTGCGTCTGGCAGAAGTTTTCGTCGTCATGAATAACCGGGCTGTTCCGTATCTCGATTACGAAGAAGTTTCCCGTCACATTCCGAAAAATCGAATGCCGGTCACGCATACCGGTTTGTACATGGAACTGGTTGTCGTGCGCCACTTCCCGGGCTACTTCCATCTCAGTGCGATCGCGATCTGTCTGTTGATTGTTTTAATCTACATGCTGGGCCGGTTCGTCACGGTTCGAATTGGAGCCTGGTTCGTCGGCAAATTCGAAACACTCGTGATCAGCAGCCTGCCGGTGGTCCGAAATGTCTACAGTTCGATTAAACAGGTGACCGACTTCCTGTTTTCCGAAAACCAGATCGAAGTTCGCAAGGTGGTCGCGTTCCAATACCCTTCAAAAGGAATCTGGTCACTCGGGTTCGTCACCGGCGAAAGCCTGCTCGATATCGCGGCCAAAGCCGGGGAACCGTGTGTTTCCATCCTGGTTCCGACATCACCAATGCCGATGACCGGATACACGATGTCCGTCCCCAAAAGCGAGACGATCGATCTGGATATCACTGTCGATCAGGCCTTTCAGTTCATCGTCTCCTGCGGTGTCCTGGTTCCCCCTCATCAGAAAGTAACCGCCGAGGAACTGCAAAAACGGATTCTGGAACATCAGACGACGATACCAGAAAACGCAAACAGGGCAGATCAACCACCACCAACTTCCGATGCCCCGAGTGCTCCCGATAACTGAACCGAAACCAATTACCAGCAGCCGCACATTTCAATACGCGGAATATGCGGCTACCGGTCTGGATGTTATCACCTCGCGAAAGTTGTCCTGCGTCAACAATCAATCAATCGATTTCGAAGCAGTACAACCGTGAACGGTCTGTCACGAACAATCGGCCGTTGGCGATAGATGGAGTGCTGTAGATGGAGGAATCGAACAGCTTTTCCGCCAGGACTTTTTCTTCCTTACCAGCGGCGAGAACCACGAGATCGCCATCTTCATCGCCGAGGAAAACTTTGCCATCAACAACCATCGGAGACCCCCAGATCGCGGCGAAAGCATCGTACTCCCAGTATCGTTTCCCCGTTTTGAAATCGATACAGTGCAGAAACCCGCTCAGATCGGGGGCGTAAACCAGGCCGTCCGCAATCGCGACGGTCGAAATCGTCCGCCGGAAGATCAGACTTTTCTTCCGACCGGTGACTGTTCCATCTTCGTCAATCCCACCCAGATGCCAAATCTGACCGGAATTGGGATTCGGTTTCCCATCTTCCAGTGTCGGGCTGATGTCCCCCTTTTTGGTCGCATCAATTCGATAAATATGCCCGACTCCTTCACCATGTTCCGGATCCTGTCCGACAGAAAGCACGACGCTGTTATCTTTGAACACGGGCGTTGAAATGATCGAGTTGCGTGTTCCCCGACCGCCCAGTTCCCACTTGGAATCTTTCGGGTTCAGATCGAACTTCCAGATGATTTCGCCTTTATCCGCATCGAAAGCATACAGCCAGCCGTCGCCACCAGGCATATAAACCTGTGCCTTCCCATCAACAATCCCGATTGCAGGAGAAGACCACTGACCATGCAGGATCTTGTCGAACGGCTCGTTATTTTCCCAAACAACTTCCCCCGTGTTTTTATTCAGGCACAAAAAGCAGGGAGACCGCGGGGCAGGAACTTCCAGGTGGGCTTCATCAACACCGTTGGATGTCAACAGGTAGAGATGATCGCCGTGAATCACGGGCGAGCTGGTCGCCAGGTTATGGGGGAATACGCCCAGTTCGTCGATCATGTCCAGCGACCAGATGATATCGGCGTCTTCTTTTTCCTTATCAACTTCCTCTTTATAAGGGCCATCGTTTTCGCCGTCGTAAAAACCTTCGATGTCGATGCACATCACTTCACAACGATTCGTGACCACCCACAATCTTTTCCCTTCCACGCAGGGGGTTGAGCAAATCCCCTGTTCGGGCCAGTCATTCACCCGGCCTTGAGGAAGTTTTTCCCGCGTCAACTGCCAAAGGAACTTTCCGGTTTTTTCATCGAAGCAGAGAATCGTCCCGCGATCCCCTTTATGCTTGGGGCGATATTCCCCACCGTTGTTGCTGCCGACGAAAACATGACCGCTGGCAATCACAGGATTACCGTACGTTTGCGAACCGAGCCGAGCCGTATAAACAATCTTCTTCCCTTTGGCCGCTTCAAGAGCCGGTTCAAAATCGATCGAAACCGGCGTCGTCAGATTCACCATGTTGCGGGAAGGATCGCCTCCCCACATCGGCCAATCGCCCGTGATATTCTTCTTCGCTGCAGAAGCCTTTGAGTCACCCGTTTTCGGAGCTTCCGGTTTGGGGGCTTCTTTTTTCGGCTCTGTTTTTTTTGTCTCCGCCTTCGCTTCCGGCTTTGGAGTCGCCGGTTTCTCTTCCTTCATTTTTTTTTCGGAAGTTTCGGGAGCGGCCGGTTTCGCTTCTGTTTCTTTCTTTTCAGATGTTCCTTTCGGAGCTTCCGGTTGAGGAGTCGGCTCAGTAGCAGGTTCCTCATGCGGAGGCCCACCCGGAGGGATCGCTGTTGAGCCGGCTTCGGTGTCGGCGGGAGTTGCTGGCTTCTCTGCAGGCTTACAGCCAATCCAGACCAACGTCGTGAGAAGCAATAATACGTATTGCCATTTGTTTGATGACCGTAACGTCATTGATGATTTCCTTTTTATTTGCGTGCCTGTTAACTGTTCCATTCTTGAAGAAGGCTCATCGCGACAGATTCTGTCTGACCTGATTACTCGCCTGGTCTGTTTACCCTATTCCATTCCGTTTTACCAACAAATGCGCTCGCCCTATTTCCCCTCTGGGGTGACGATGACGTTATCGAAATAGGACGTGGCCAGCGCGTAGGTGTAGAGCCCGGGGCTGCCATTGAAATTCGGATGCGGATCGACTGCGTCGATCATCCAGTCTTTCGGTTCCTCTTTGCTGCGATCCCAGACCTTGCCCAGAACATGCGCCTGGCCATCCCTGATTTCAACCTTCATTTTCATCCTGTACCAGATGTCGGGATCGGAGCGGAATCTGACTTCCTTCGCCATGCGCTTATGCGGTGCCCAACTCTGGACGGCCAGTTTCCCGTTGTTCCCTTTCAGGATCAAATTGTATCGCTGGGCCGTGATGCCGATGCTGGGAAGTCTCCGTTTTTCTTCCTTCATCAACACATCGGCCTGAATGGTGTAGCCTTTCATATCGGGAGGCCCGATCCAGATATAGGCGGAAGGGCGACCCCGTCCGGTCGATTTCATCAACGCCTTCTCGCCGTCAACCTCGGCTGGTTTCAGTTTCAAAAACGCATTGATCCAGGTCGGAGGCACCTGCTTTCCGGTGAGGTTGTTGAAATCCCACTTCCAGACGCCAGCGGGGAAGTAGCGGACACGGGCGGATGTTGTCAAATCGCCCACCTTGGCAACGACGGTGCCTCCCTGCTCTTTATCCGATCCCTCAAAAACGAGTTTATTTCCTTGTGCCTTTCCAGCCGAAAGGTTTTCCTGTGGTTGCAATTCGAAATCGACCTTCTTCAGAAACAGGCCGTTTTTGTCGTAGGCCCGACATTCGTAATCAATCGAACCGCTGCCCGTCACCCGGGCCTCATAAGGAATCAGGCGCAATGTCGCGATCTCATCCCCGGCACTCTTTTCCGGTGCCAGAGGCGGAATCGGATCGGATCCCGGTTTTTTCGTTTCATCGCTGACACAAATCAGGCGATCCCGCGTGCAGAAATAGATATTTCCGTTAGCGATCGCCGGCGAAGCGTAAATTTCGTCGGTCCCTTCCGCTTCGGCTGCCAGCAGTTGCACATGGGAAAGCGTTTCGCATTTTTCGCGACTCGGTTTGAGAATATGAATGTTGCCATTCACTTCCATCACATAGATTTTCCCATCAGCCCAGACAGGAGAACCTTTCCCGACGGTTCCAAGTACGTGATCCCACAATTTTTTTCCACTGGCCGAATCGAACGCCACCAGCTTTCCGGTATCGGTAATCACATACAGAATACCATCCTTCACCAGCAGCGAACCGTAGCCCGCCTTGATATCATCGACTCGCCAGACGGAATGTGTTTTCGTGACATCACCTGTTCCCGTCGCATCGATACATTGCACCCGACCAAACTCAACCGTGTCGATGTTGTCCTCGCCATGAGAGATGAAGACATGTTTTCCATCGGTCACGGGCGAGGCATTCAACCCCCGCTTCGACATACGGAAGCCCCAGATCGGTTCTCCCGTTCTCGCATTGATCGCATAAATCCCCCCATCGGAATTCCCGCCGATGAGCATCCGTTTGCCATCGATGACGGTGACGATCGGGCAGGAATAGTTGGTATCGTAAGGCCGACCGCCGGGAGCGGAGATCCAAAGCAGTTTGCCAGTTCTTTTATCGAACGCGTAATAGGTCTGCTTGGGCGGCGGAACCGCGGTTTTCCCCCAGTTCAGCGCGAGAAAACTGACGATCACCCGGTCTTCATCGATGATCGGCGTTTGTGTTCGCCCTCCATAACCGGAGATCTTGCCATACTCTTCAAACAGCGAGTATTCCCAGAGAACCTTTCCATCCGGGTTGTAACACCGGAATAACCCGCTGACCGAGTGCATGTAGACGTTCCCCGTTTCGGGATCGCCCACCATCGAGGCCCAACCAACACGCGGGGCCGGAATATCGGTCTGGAAGACGTTGAATCTATCACGCCATAAAACCTTGCCTGTTTCCGCATCCCAACAGACAACCTGTTCCTGGGCGTTGATCAACTGTTTCGGATCAGCCACATCGTCAGCGGTTCTGCAATCCAGATAGACGCGTCCATTCATCACGATCGGTGTACTGCGCCCGCCAATATTGGAAACCCACTTCACATTCTTTTTCGACTCCAAATCCCAACTGTCAGCCAGATTGGTTTCGCGGGAAATACCATTCATTTCCGGGCCGCGCCAATGGGCCCAATCGCCTGCCCAGACCGTAGAAGCGACCATCAGGCAGAACCCGATTCCTGTCAGATGTCTGAATTTCATGGGTAATTCCTTCAGTTATCGTGAGTGATTTCAAGGTGAGAATTATTTCAAGGCGAGCCTCTGCAGATACCCCGAGTTTATGCCCGGAGGAGGCGAATGTAAACGATCTGCGTCAAAAACAGCGGAATTTCATTTTTTTGCCAACGGTGACAACGCCGCCTCAAACCGCCCGGCATTCGCTTTCATTTTATCCAGTATATTTTCTTCAGGTGATCCATTGCCCAACGGTTCGATGACGGCAATGCCGACGTTCCGCTTGTCAAGCTCCGCCTTCGTCTCGTCGAGCGGTTCTGCTTCCCATATCATCAGCTTCGCTCCACTTTTTCTACGCAGTTCATCGAACTGTTTCCATTCCTTTTCCGTCAATTTCTGATCCGGCTCCCAATGCAGCGAGTTCAATTTCCAACCATATCGGCGGGCCAGATACTGGTACACCGGATGCGATGCGATCAACGAACGATCCTCCAGTTTTTTCGTCGCCGTTTTCCACTGCTGATCGAGTTGTTCCAGCTCCGTGTCCAGTTTCTTTTCCCGTTCCAGAATCTCCTCACGATGCTCAGGCAGCAACTTGATTATCGCCTGAGCGACCACGTGAATTTGCTCACGGAACAGAGTCGGATCCAGCCAGGTCGTTGAAGCGATCCCGGCATGGGTATGCTCCCCTTCGGGGCCATGTTTGTGCGTGATGGCGTCTTTCACAACAATCCATTGGTCGTGAAAACCACGGGAAGTGTTCGCCTGATTCAAAGGGGATAACGTCACCCGCTCCCGCCACGGTTCGTGACCGGCCCCATTGAGAAGCACAAGATCGGCCTGCTGCATCGCCGTTACCTGCTCATCATCCGGCTTCCAGTATGCGGGATCCGCATTTTCCGGAACCGGATATTGCAACTCGATCCACTCACCGGCCAACTGATGGGCGACGTTCGCCAACGGATAATTCACGGCGATCACAACAGGAGGAGCCTGCTCGGAATCCTTGCCTGTTTCCGTCTGTTCCTGTCCGCCCGGTTCACACCCGATTGTAGCGACAACAATCGTGCTCAAAACCAGAAAACTCAAAACGCGACCAACCTGGGGATACTTCAACACGACAATCCTCTTGTTAAACGACTCTCTTGTTAAGACAAGGCAGAAAACAACACCAGCGTGACAGCTAGATTACGCTGTACGTACTACGATTGCAATTACGCAGCCACAGAATCGGCGGAGCAGACGATCCCGCCTGCTTTCCCTTCCACACTAATCGCACGAAACGATGGAGTTTCCCCCGTGAAATATGAGGCGCCGGGTGCTCTTGTTTATGTTTTGTGCCATGGACTCTGCAAGCCGTGTTTATCAATGCTTTTGTAGCGGAGAGGCCCCTCACGGACGGCTGGCCGTTGCGAGAAAATAACCTCACGCAAAGACGCAAAGGAGAGAAAACAAGAAGAAAAATATTTCATAATGGATTACATGCGGCTTTTGAATTACCTTCGTTTGGGAATCCAATATGAAAAACTCCTGGCGTCTTTGCGACTTGGCGTGATAACTTCCTCTGTATTACTAACGTTGCAGGGTCCGCTGTGCGGACCATGTTACTGTTACCATATCGCCGAGTGCCCTTGTTTATGCTTTGCTCCACGGGCTCTGTGAGTTTTTGTAGAGCCGGTTGTACCGGCCATTTCAGCGAAGGAGGGTCTGCACACCATTTGTGATACCCAATTCATGTAAATAATTGCTATCATGGCATTCATTACTCTTTAATCGTGGTACGCTACGATGCTACGTCACCTTAATCATATTCATCGTGATGGATTATAATAGGAGCATATTCATGTTTTAGGTCTGCCATATCATCGCTAGAGACCGCAGTGTGGCTGATGTCTAATACTTTAATGAGATCGCTCCCGTGAATAATATATTTGGCTCTCATGATTTCATTCTTGTTAAAACCATCCCCATACAGCCTGACTTCCCCAAAGTAATGATAGACAACTGCCCGTCCAGCAATCTTTCTTTCGGATATGTATTTATCGTATTCCTGCTGAAGCCTAACCCCTTCTTTTGCTTGGGGTACCCAGGTCGTATAATATGCCACTACTAAGAATAAGAAGTATAGAGATGCAATGACCCCCAGAGAAATGAATATGCGTCTGTACATTCAAGGTGCTCCGAAATTATAGTTTTTGCAGGGCCGGTTGTACCGGCCATTTCGGACTTTCTGTCAATCTTCGTGCCGGTTTAATCGACGACGCTTTTTCGATGTCGTCGAACGTGAGCGGATCGCGGTGCGAGCAGTCTCCAATTTGGCAATGTTCACCATTTCCAATGTATGATTACTCCTCATCAACCGTTTTTCCAGCCCGGCTGGTCGACTCGGCCCGCCCCGACTCAAGCACCAAACCGACTACAACACAACTGCCGTGCCATTTCATGCGATTGCCCTGTGTGAACTGTAACCGTTCACACCCCGGGGAGGAGTGAGGGGGGGTGTTGATTGGCGAAGGTTTTCGTCAGGGAATCGGTCAGATACTCGAAGACATTACG
>JALTOP010000528.1:0-5004 GCA_027000105.1 Planctomycetaceae bacterium
ATTCCTTCACTTCAGGCGGCTGGATGTTCTGCAACGGTTTGAGCGACCACCAGTCCCGACCGGCTCTAGTGGATGTCGTGATGGAAAATAGATCAAGCGGACTTTTCCCCCACTTCGCTCCTTCATCAATCCACCTTTTAAGAATCGCTTTTTCCTGTTCGCTTAGCGGATGCTTGGGAGGCATTTCGTCATCGCTGACCTGTTCCCACAAAACAGATCCAGCCGCATCGTGAGCAATAATCACCTTGCCACTATCGCCCCCCTGCATCGCGAGTTTCACATCAGCTAAAGAAAGCCCTCCTTCCGGTTCGGTTCCGCTGTGACACTCCAAACAATGCGAAACCAGTATCGGCGCAACCTGCCGATCAAAATCGATAGAGTGTGTCGATTTTCCTCCAATATTTTCCCGTTGAATGTTTTCCTGCGCCCTGTTTTCCTGCACAAATAAAGCAGTGAAAAGAAAGGCGGCAAGCGTCAGGCAAACAGGAAATGGAATCCACGATCTCCTCCGGAATGAAACTACAGAGGAACAACTCGCGATGCCGTCCTGTTGATTCCTTTTGTCGTGAGGCTTTGTTTTCATTTGAGCAGTTCCTCCCTGGTTCGCTTCGCTGCCTCAATACACCACTGGCCAACTTCCACGAATCGTTGTTGTGGTAGCCGTTTGGCGGGTGACATGACGGTAATGGCTCCCACGGGGCGTTGATGGGCATCCAAAACAGGAGCGGCAACACAGCGAATCCCTTCCAACCCTTCCTCCCAATCTTCTGCGTAACCTCGACGGCGTATCTGCCTGAAATCTTTCAGTAATGCTTCCCGCGTCGTTTTTGTATTGCGCGTGAACGACTTCAATTTTGTATTGTTGAACCAATCTTCCTGTTCACTTTCAGAAAGAAATGCAAGAATCGCTTTGCCCGGAGAACAGGAATAAAGAGGAACTTGCATCCCTACCCGCCCCATCACCTGAACGGCTTCCAACCCGGAAACCTGCTCGAGAACCACCCCCTTACGACCAACAGGGATCATCAATTGAACCGTTTCGCGAGACCGATCTCTCAGCCACAACAGACTTGAATGAGCACAGGCTACCAGGCTTTTTTCAGAAATGCGGGGATGACAGACTTCAATAAGTCGATTGGTCAACACATAACGGCGATACTCATCCCGGCGTTCCACATAACCAAGCACAACCAACGTACAAAGGACACGATAAACCAAATTGGCAGAACAGCCCGTCTGCTGAACAATTTCAGCTTGTGTCATGCCGTTCGCATGTCGCCCGATCGCCTCAATAATAGCCATCGCTTTGGAGACCGTAGGAGCTGGCAGGTCTTTATCAACAGTGCCAATTTGAGGATCCAATGTGCTCGCCATCTATCTGCCTGTTTTTAACGTGCCTCGACAGTAATCCAGTCAGGGACACCGGGAGAGATTCACACAGAACACCTCCCCCACGCAAATGCCCGATTTCACGAGCCCCTGCAATATCTAAATGCAGAGATGAACTCTAAATATAGCTATTTCTGACAGCGAAGTCAAGAAAGTACCAGACTGACCAGTGTCAGCCTGCTTGCTCTTTCTGTTGATGTCGCCTTGATCCATTGGGGCGCTGTTCCTGTCAATCCACAACGTCTCCGCGCAACACCAACTACCAGGAAAGAAGATGATTAACAGTGCGAACATAGCTAATAACCCAGCACGGTTGGTCTGTTCTGACCGCCGTAACCAAAATGGGATTTTCAAAAGTTTTCGCACCGTTCGAAAACTTTGACCGACAGCAGTACAAGCGCAGCGAGAGGAAACTCGTGACATCCCCGAAGTCGCATCACCCGTGTGTATAAGGCATGGTGTCGCAAGCGACAAATGAGGTATATTGATGCACAATATTTCCAGGCATTTCGTGAGTGAAAAACGCTGAATAACGCGCCACATCAGTTTGGAAACTTGATACTGATATGTTGTTTTATCCCGTTCTCACGCTTCGAGTGCCTGTTTCATATCTGCCACCAGATCTTGCGGGGTTTCGATGCCGACGGAGACGCGGATTGTCTTTTCGGAGATGCCCGCTTCCCGTCGGGCCTCCAGCGTCATTGAAGCATGGGACATCGTTTCGGGATATTCAATCAGCGATTCAATCCCGCCAAGCGATTCCGCCAGTTGAAAGAGTTGAATTTTGGCGAACAGTTTTTCTGCAGCCGGGCGGCCTCCCTTTATATCGAAACTCAACATTCCCCCGAAACCGCTTTGCTGCTTCCGTGCCAATTCATGATGAGGGTGTGATTCCAAACCGGGATAATAGACTTTTTCGACTTTGGGATGTTCATCCAGCATGGTGGCCAATGCCGCCGCTCCGCGCTGATGGGCTTCCATACGAGGTGCAAGAGTTTTGACACCCCGCAAAACCAGAAAGGCGTCGAATGGAGAGCAAGCCAACCCTAGTGCATTCACCGTGTAGGCAACCTTTGCTGCCAACTCCTCAGTTCGTGAAACAACACAACCACCAACAACATCGGAATGGCCGTTGAGATATTTCGTTGTCGAGTGCACAACAATATCAACCCCATATTCGAACGGTCGCTGCAGGTATGGTGAAAGGAACGTGTTATCGGCGATGCTGAGTAAACCAGCCTGTTTGGCGATTTCCGTCACGGCGGCGATATCGACCAGATTGAGCAGTGGATTGCTTGGCGTTTCAATCCAGACGCATTTGGTGTTTGGCTTGATTGCATCCTTCACATTCTGTGGGTTGCCCATATCGACAAAAGTGAACTCAAGCCCCATTTTTGTGAAGACGTCTGCAAACAGGCGGTACGTGCCGCCGTAAATATCGTTGCCCGCAATAATGTGGTCGTGCGGCGAAAACAGGTGCATCGCCGCGGTGATGGCAGCCATGCCTGTGGCTGTCGCCTGAGCGCCAACGCCTCCTTCAAGAGCAGAAATGTTTTCTTCCAGTGCGGTTCGTGTCGGGTTTGCAGAACGCGTGTAATCGTAGCCGGAGTTCGTCTCCAAATCGTTCCAGTAATACGTCGACGAGGTGTAAATCGGCGTGGTGCAGCTATTGAACAGAGTATCCTTATTCACCCCGGTGTGAACAGCACGAGTTTCAAAATGCAAGTTGGAAATGTCTTCAGCCATCGTGATTCAATCAAACAAAAAAACAAAAAGTTGTCGCCTCCGCACTGCGGGGCAAAATGGAAACAGAGAAGTGTTTTCAGAAGTATGACCATTGAAGAGCATGATCATGTAACGGCCCGCATGGCGGTACCTGCCTGGCTACTTCGTCGTTTTATCATTCAGTTCGTCGGCTATCTGCTGCTCCCTGGAGGAGATACGATAGAGCGAGACTCCGAGAACGGTGAACAATGCCGCGGGCATGGAGAGCATCGTCAAAATGCTCGCCATGTATGCTTGAGGCTGTCGATCGTCCCCTGCATCTTCCGTGGCAATTTTGCACATCGGGCAAGCCTGAACCGCACCGGCAACCGCGTTCAAAGAAAAGCAAAAAACAGTAGCCAGAAGCAAAAACAGTTTTATCGTTTTGATCATAAAAAAACCTGTCACGCAGGAAATGCCATTTTTTCAAGCACCAGCGATGTGGTACAACATCACGTAGATTATGACACCAGTTGCGGAAACATACAACCAGATCGGGAACGTAACCTGGGCCCAGAAACGATGTTTTTCCCAATTCCCCTTCAATCCGAGATAAATTGTGATAACCGAAAGAAACGGCACCAACGCCGCCAGAATAATATGACTGAAAAGGATGGAAAGATAAACCTGCCGCACAAAACCGATATCCGGAAATGTCCGCGATGAAGCCCCTGTGTAATGATGCAGTCCCCAGTGATAGGTTGAGTAACTCCCCAAAAACGCGATAGAAACGACAAAAGCGAGCAGCATCGTTTTTTTGTGGGCTTCTCGCTTCCCCCGGCGAATCAGACGGTAACCGATAAGCAGCAATATCAGCGCACAACCATTCAAGATGGCATTGAGTGCTGGTAGGCGCAACAGCCAATCGGGAGCAGCGGCGTTCTTTTCCTTTTCCTTTTTTGGAGTGGCAGCAGTGCTGGATACTTCGCCGCTGCCTGTTATCTCTACAGACTCGTTTTTTTCCGCAGGCGTTTCATTTTTCGCATTGGATCGGTTCGGAAGATTTTCTGGAACGAGAAATCGATTCTCTTCCGGAATTTCCATTTTGCCTTCGAGAACCCGTCTCAGAATGGCTACCTGCTTCGGATCGGTCAACAAATACGTTCCGACAATCATCCCGTCGGCGTCAACCTGCATAACACGATCGGAATGGGCAAATTCCATTCCGAACAGTGGACTCTCCTTCCGTTTTTCCACAACCTGCAGAAAGCTGTTGCGGATCAGATCGAATATCTCCTGTTGATCGCCCGTCAGAAAAAGCCATTTTTCGGGATCGGCCTGATAAATTTCCGCATACTGTTGCAAACGCTCGGGAGTGTCCCGCTCAGGGTCGACGGTGATGGTGACGAATCTTACATCCAGATCTTTACAGGCGTGGCTCAACTCCATCATCGCTTTGGTATTGGTCGGGCATGTCATGGTGCAACTGGTGAAAATGAAGTTGACACACCACGGTTTGCCCAGCAAATCCTTGTTGGTAACTTTCTTGCCGCTGCGCTCAATCAAAGAAAAATCGGCGACTTTGCGAGGAACGAGTTTGACATCGTCCTGCTCGATATCGAGCGACCCGGTTTTGACCAACTCGTCGCCTTGCGATGTTTTTTTGTCCGCGTCTTTTCCGGCAGGGCCGGTTTTCATCACCACCAGCAGCGATACAGCAACAAGCAGCCAGAGGATGCCACCAACGGTGCGGCTCATCACTTTGGACGGGCGAATTCGTTCGCCAGAATCAGCATCTTCTAAGGTCATTTGTGGAGAATTCGTCGGAAGTACCGGCATTCATTCAAGAACACCTGCGTTACGGAGATTGAGGGATATCCAATTCGTAATAGTGAATGGAAATATCGGGAA
>JALTOP010000528.1:5014-8037 GCA_027000105.1 Planctomycetaceae bacterium
ATCAGCACCATTAACAGGCCGATCGCCAGAATGATTGTAGGCATCAGAATGGCGTATTTCCACTTGCGTTCAAACTTCAGGTGCATGAAAAAAAGCATGACAAAAGCAGCCTTGGCTGTCGCCACAAGCAGCACAACAGCGACGATAAGCACCTCCAGACCGGGCATCGAAACAAGATCTGCCACAACAGAAACGGCTGTCAAAAAAGAGAGGATACCAAATATCGCCAGATAATTGGGGGCATGATGTTTTACAGTATCATTCATTGAAACACTGCTTCCAACAACTCGAACAAAAAATGAAAAAGGAACAAGTCGAAAAATCAAAAAAAAGAGGAACCATCCCAACGTACCAACACCGCCGATGCTACCACATCGACTCCAGTTTCAACAGGGATAAATTCATCGGGGATAAATTATTTTTCCTGTCGCCACTTCCCGGTGAAACGGCTTACCAGACTCTTTGGCGAAATCCGATCACGGTCGATTCCGCAGGATTACTCAATCGTGCATCGCTTACTAATTGCACAGCAAGCAACAGAGCGAAGCTGAAAAGCATGCAAAGTATGTTCCGTGTACTTCGCCCTCGCCAGTGACATTACGCGAGGGACACCACTGAAAAAATGAACGCAAGTGCACATTCAAAAAAATATACGTGTGGCAGTATTGACATTTTACACCATGGCAATTACATATAAGTATCCTGTCATCTATTCCCGGTGAAAGTAACATTTCCATGGGGCAGAGTCACATCGACACATCGTTCAACTCGAACTGTACAAAGCAACTTCTACAGCTTTGCACGAAGATTGAACAGACCTTCCTGAACGGAGCCTGTGAGTGGCTCGGGAATCGCTTCAAGGCAGAAGAAGTTCTCCTGATTTCCGCTTTTCGAAACTACTGCTTCTTCGACAATTCTCTACTGGATAATGCTGAGAGAATAGTTGCGCGATGGGTTGCCCCCAATCAGAATGATGAGCAAACAATCAGCGGAGAATTGCGGACAAACCAGATTCAGGAAAACAACTCACCTGCTGATAATCAAACCCACCAGGTGAATGGAACTCTCGTTGATGCTGTCCAGATTGAATTCATTTCCACTGTGGAAGACCCGACCAATGGGAGCGAGAAAGCGACTGAAACGAAAATCCGCTTACCGAAAACAGAACAGTGGCCGCACGAAACGTTCTTCCTGCTTCGGGGGTTTCCTGAAAAGTTTCTCCCGGAAATAACAAATGCCTCAGCGTCCGGTCATCAGGGTGATTCTGAGGAAATTGCCACCCTTGTTCAGAGAACGACGGCTGAGCTTTCCCGTTCAATGCTGAACAGCCAAAAAGAGGACGAACGCGCCGCATTATACACGATCATTTCTTCCATTCCGGATTCCGTTTACGCCAAGGATCGCTCACTGAGATACTGCCTGATAAACGATGCCTTCTGCAAATCACTTGGGAAGTCCCGGGAGGAAATATTGGGAAAAACGGATGCTGAACTGACACAGCAACCAAACACCAGCGGCAAGAGCGCAACTGTCGATCAACGGGTGCTCCAGGGGGAAACAGTCCGTCAGGAAAAGAAAATCGAAATCGGCAATTGCATCAAGTCGTTTCGGGAGATCAATTCTCCCGTATGGAATACTTCAGGAAACATCATCGGATTGTGCGGCATCGCGCACGATATTACCGATCTCAAAGAAGTGGAATCTCAACTGAAACAGGCCAATTCCTTTCAACAGGCGGTCATCCGAACAGCAACAGAGGGAATCGGTGTTTGCGTGCCGTGCCAGAAAGAACCCTATCTCCGTTTCACCATCTGGAACGATCGACTCAAAGAAATTACCGGTTGCTCCCTGGAAGAAATCAATCAGATCAACTGGCTCAATTGCCTGATCAGGCCCCATCAAACAGAACAGCAAAATGCACCCGGACGTATTCGACAATTGTTCGCGGGACAACAACTCGAAGAAGAAGAGTTTGAATTCACCAACAAACAGGGAGAAAGAAAAAGGGTTCTCATCTCCAGTTCCTTGGTGACATTCGGTGGAAATCAAAGCGCGGTTGTCCTTCTCGTGCACGATATGACAACCCGCTTTTATATCCAAAAATCTCTGGAAGAAAGTCAACGACGATATCACCTGGCAACCAGAAACGCGAAAATCTCCGTCTGGGAATGGAACCTTCTCGAAAACAGCGTTCAGGATGACGGAAACCTGTCTCGCATACTCGGATATCCCCAACAGACTTTTTCGAGTGTGAAAGAATGGATGAAGCATATTCATCCCGATGATCTGCCACAGGCCAGAGCACAGTATGAAGAATTCATTCGGGGAGATACCGATCAACTCTTTATCGAAAAGAGAATGAGGCACGCCAAGGGCTATTGGGTCTGGATTGCAACACAGGGAAGCTATATTTCGAATACCGACTCGGAGCGGATCGCGATAGGAACCGATCTGGATATTACCAGCCAGAAAGAGACCGCCAATCGGATTGCGGATTTGCAGAAAGAACTCCTGCAGGTCACCCGTCTTTCTGCGGTGGGGGAAATCGCGGCCAGTCTCGCCCATGATATTACCCAGCCGGTCACTGCCATTTGCAACTATGCGGCAGCAGCAAGACATCTCCTGCTCATGCCAGACCGCGGCAACTACCACACCACCGCTGCAGGCTATCTGCAGAAAATTGAACATTCCTCAAAAGTGGCAACGAACGTCCTGAAAGGGATCCGATCCTACATCAACGAGACGGAAGGAGAACGCTCTCTTCAAACGATTGGGCAGATTGTCGAAAATGTACTGGAAGTTGCCTATCCGGATATTCGTCATAGAAACATACACCTGAATCGACTCGGCGAAGGGGATGATGTCTGGGTTCATGTCGATCGGGCCCAAATCGTTCACGTCATCCAGAATATTATCAACAACGCCTTCGATGCCCTGTCGGACATCACTTCCCGAGAGCCGGTTATTACGATCAAAACAACTTCCGAAACGGATGCCGGAGTGATCTCTATTGAAGACAGTGG
>JALTOP010000528.1:8047-9289 GCA_027000105.1 Planctomycetaceae bacterium
GCCGAGAACGCTCAAACCATTTTCAAACTGTTTTATTCAACTAAAAAAGGAGGCATGGGTATCGGCTTGGCAATTTGCAAAACGCTAATTGAGGCCAATTCCGGAACAATCACCGCCCTGGGACGTCCCGGCCAGGGCGCCTGTTTTACGATCCGATTACCAGGATACAAGAAAGGGATTCTCCCCAAAGGATGAGTCAGGCAACGATCTACATTATCGATGACCATGAAGATGGTCGTGAAGGACTCCAGGCACTGCTCAGTGTTCATGGATATCGAACAGAGTCCTTCAGCGATGCCGCTCAGTTTCTTCAAATGGCCAACCGGACGGAAACTGGCTGCGTGATTACCGATTTTCGCATGGAAGAGATCAATGGTCTGGAATTGCTCACCCAGTTGAAAAAGGAAAAAAGCGTCCTTCCGGTTATCCTTGTCTCTGCCTACGCAACTGTTCCGGAAGCCGTCCAGATTATGCAACAAGGGGCACTGACACTGATCCAAAAACCTTACAGTGAGCAACAAATCCTGGATGCTGTTGAACTGGCATTGAAAATCAATGCCCGCCAACTCCTGGAACGGGGGCACCAGACAGAATTACAGGAACAGTTTCTTACCCTCAGCGAAGAAGAACTCCAAATCCTTGAACTTCTGGTCTCTGGTACTACCAGTAAGGAAATTGCCTTACGGTTGGATATCAGCTCAAGAACAATCGATCGGAGAAAACAGGCAATCTTCACAAAGTTGAATGTCGATTCCATTGCTGAATTGACCATGCTGTACATCGAATGGTCACAAATAAATGAAGGCTCCAGGCAATTCGGCCCGAATTGACGCAATTGCGACACAACAGACACCGATTCCCTGGCCGATGTACACAGGTGTGGGCAAGAGATTATCTGTGCCTTCATATATAATCACTGCGGTCGCGGTGATCTGATATGAAGTAGGCTTCGAATGCGTTTATCGTTATCGCATTTCGCTGAAACATGCTTGTAGCATTTCGTTCGGGCCATGCCCTTCACTGGAGCATTCTTCCAGAAAAAACGCGGGCTCTTCTCGTACAAAGGGCAGAATAATGTACATACAGAGACAGTCAGACCAGACCAATCGAGATGGCAGAGAGGAACTTTCCTCTTCCGAGTCACCCTCAAATCTTACCAATCCACAAAAACTTGTGAGCCCCGCCGAGTCAGTCATTTCTCTGCTGATTTCGAACCAGGCGATTGCAGAATCCCTTTGCCAG
>JALTOP010000529.1:0-4621 GCA_027000105.1 Planctomycetaceae bacterium
CTGCCAGCCTGGCCCGTCAGTGGTCGAATCGGGATGACGAATCGCCAATGTCTCGTGAGGCGTCAGTCCTTCGTTTCCTTCGGCGAAGGGATCGTTCTCCCCAGCGCGATTCGATTCTCCTTTGTTGAACTCGAAAGGTCGCTTTGCCCGGGCAGGAGCGAATATAACCGGCCACTGGTGGATGGCGTCGTATCGTAGTTCAAAGTTGCTCTCATCAAATTCAGGAAAGTTGGAATTGGTGGCGGTGGGAGAATTGGGCATCAGAGTTTCGTCGAGGCAGGTTGGTTCATGGTGATTCAGAGCGGCGAGTCGGAGTAGGAAAGGCAGGCGTTGAGTCATTCAGCTTCGAAGAATCGACTGGTTGAGCCTCCCTCACTAACAATGTTGATTCTTACCTGTTTGGTGCATCGGGGGCACCAGCCAACATAAGCATCGCGTGCCGGGTTGATTTTCGCGTAAATGTAGACATTGCAGCACTTCATATGGACGCCCAGTGTCGCAGGAGACTGCCTGTTTTGCGGATTCCCGGTTTTTACCTTTGTCTTCATCATTTATTCCTTCTTGACCAAATAAGGCACGACCGTTTTCCTTTCACCACCGTGTTCCTGCACCATCGCGTTCCCGAACAGGGCAAACACAGCGTGTGTCAGAAATGGTTCATCCTGTTCAGGCTGTTTTGATAATTGGGGTAGCAGACAAAAGGATTGAAATACGGTTGAATGTGTGTGATCATCCGGTTCGAGCAGTACCGCAGGAGTCCCTTGTTCGATTTTTTGAGGGCTCACGCAGTCTCATTGTTACTATAGGATATTTTACTTATCGGCATGCAGAAACAGAGAATTTATCGCCAATTGTCCCAGCTGTCAGGCCCGTTTCGTCGTTATGACCGTTGCGATTCCTGTTTTATGACGTTATCAGCTTTTGTGATGTGCCCCAGCCGGTTGAACAACATTTCAGAAACGATGACGGTTTTGTACGGTTTCTTTCAGTTTTTCCCCTTCCGGATCGGTTTGGATTCGGTTTGGGGTGAGGCCTTCACTGCGTAGGGGATGGCGTTTGTTCCGATTCTTCCGGTTCCGTCAAAATCCTGTCCTGTTCATACCGTCTTGGAAAAAAATCATACCGTCTCACTGAAACCTCGCCTTGCGGAAACGAAATGGAAAGATCAAACTGGCGTTAATTTCATCGGGCTGTTAAGTTTTTTTCTTTCCAGTCTGACTTAATCTGGTTTTCCCACGCAGTCTGCAGGGTGAGTGTTGGATAACAGGAAGATAGTTTCCACCGAATGATTGATTTTCTCACAATACTGGCGACGATTGTGTTCGTCATCTATGCCTTTGTCGGTGGAGCCTGCTTTGGGAGTTTTCTGAACGTGATTGTGTGGCGTTTGCCTCGCAAAAAACCGATTCTCCTGGCCCGCAGTCATTGTCCGAAATGTGAAAAAGATATTGCCGCTTCAGACAATATCCCCATTATTGGCTGGTTAAGACTGGCAGGGCGATGCAGAAACTGCCGGGAATCGATTTCTGTAAAGTACCCGCTAATCGAAACGGTTGTAGCTGTTCTGTTTGCCGCACTGTTTTTGGTCATTGTTGTGATGCACGGGGTCACATTGCCACAGGGCTGGTTGGGGAAACACCACGCCAACTGGCTGTCAGAATTTCCCCGTTGTCCCCTGTTCGCTTTTTCGTTGCATCAGATGACATTGGGCTATCTTCTGTTGGCGATCGCGTTGATCGATGAAGATCGCATGAAATCACCCTGGCGAATCGTGCTTTTTGGTCTGCTGTTGCATTTTTGCTTTGATTGTTGGAAACCGATTGTTAGATACATCGACTCTCCTTTAGCTCAGATCACGGATTTTCATGTTCCCGAACTCACTTTTTACGACGCGTGTAAATACAGCCTTCTCGGCGGTGTTGTTGGAGTGATATTCGGTGGTGTGGGCAAGTTGTGCAAAGTCCCTCATGTGGCCGATAATACCTTCGAGCAGTTGGTCATGCTTGGTGTTTTCATGGGGCCGATTGTGACCGTTTTGGTTTCGATTGTTTCAGCCAGTTCGCTCGTGATGCAAACTTTCGGCAATCGAATCCTGAAAAAGAAACAGAGAGTGGGCACGGGAATCCCTCTGCAGATTTTTTGTGCCTGGCTGCTGCTTTTGTTCACCTGGAGATGGTGGCCCGTGGTCGATCTTTCCTCGTTTCCATTCTGAAACAGACTTGCACAGATGACGCGATGTGGGCTTGGCGGGGGACTTTGAACAACTGCCTGTTAATAGATGCCTGACATTGGACACTTTTGCAGTAAAAGTGTGGCAAAAGTGTTGTTTTTCAGGAGAAACAGTCGCATGTGGTCAAGGCTGAGTGTATGATAATTTTCGGCCCGGTTCGCTTTTTTCGGGCGAATCGATAGCGGGCGTTGGTGATTACTCCGCCGGTTATTCAGTCGGATTTACTCGGTCAGATTTTCATTGTGATTCATTGTGAATTGTAAATTATAAATGGGGGTTTCGTGTTATGGTCATGATTTCCGAATGGACAAAATCGACGTACGTCCAAGGCAAGGAAATTGAAATTGATACGATTTTCAGGCTGGCTATCAAGTACGGGGCTTCTGATATTCACTTGCAGGTCAACAGGCCTCCCATTTTCCGTATCAAGGGAACCTTGAAGACACTCGATATGCCCCCCATTTCCGAATCGGATATGATCAAGTTGACATTCCCGATGATGGATCAGCGCAACCTGGATATTTTCCACAACAACGGCGGAGCAGACTTTTCGAAAACACTGGTTCACGAAGAAGAGCCTTGGCGATTTCGTGTCAATCTGTTTACACAGTTGGGGCTTGTTGGGATGGTTGCCCGTAAGATTGAGCGTTCCATTCCGCCTTTCAAGGATTTGTATCTTCCCCCCGTCATGGAAGATCTCTGCAAATACGATCAGGGAATGGTGCTGTTGGCGGGGGTGACCGGTTCTGGTAAATCAACGACGATCGCCTCGATGCTCGATTGGATCAACCAGAATTATCGCAAACATATTCTGACGATCGAAGACCCGATCGAATTTGTTTACACGTCTGACAAATGTCTGATCAACCAGCGGGAAATCGGACAGGATGTTGTCGATTTCGAAGTGGCGATGTCGCACGCTGTTCGAGAAGACCCGGACATCATGCTTGTGGGGGAAATGCGAGACCAGGAGACATTTGAAACCGCGATACATGCGGCTGAAACCGGTCACCTGGTATTCGGAACGATCCACGCCTCCAGTGCACCGGGAACGATTGCGAGAATTCTGGATTTGTTTCCCTCTTCGATGCACTCGGCAATTCGTGCCAGTATCGCGATGAATATGCGTGCCATCGTCGGGCAGAAACTGCTTAAAACAATTGTTGACAAGCCGGGACGTGTGCCGATTGTCGAAGTCATGAAGTTCAATCCAACGGTTCAGAAACTTGTGCGTGAAGAAGCCGACGAGAAGCTTTCAGCGGCGATTCGCATCGGTAAAGACGAAGGGATGCAGGTCTTTAACGACAGTTTGAAAAGTTTTATCGATCAGGAAATTATCAGCCGGGCTGACGCATTCGAAATTTCTCCCAATGTGGAAGAACTCAAAATGGAACTCAAGGGGATCAATGTCAAGGCGGCCGCCATTTTGTAGCTTCCCGTTTCCTCGCCGTTATGAAACCAGCTATCCATCAGGTAATGAGAGAAAGACATGCGAAAATCTTTTGTGGTTATGACGGGGCGTCACAAAGGAAAAACGCTCGCTCTGGCGAAAGAGTGTGTCGTAATTGGCCGGGATCCCGAATCCGATATTCGCATCAATTCGACGGAAGTCAGTCGCAGGCATTGTGAGGTTCATGTCCGGGGCGATCATGTGATCGTGAAGGACTTGGGCAGTAGAAATGGAACCTTCTTGAACGGTGAAGCGATTTTCTCGGAAATAAAGATGCTTCCGGGCGACACATTGCATGTCGGTCCCATGATTTTTGAACTTGCGGGCAAAAAGAAACAGGTGAAAAAATCGGCATCCGAAGAAGATGTGGTGGATTGGCTGGCTGACGACGGCCCTGCCGATGATGCAGACACAACGATTGTCAGTAACAAGCAGGCAGAGACGATGAATTCAGAATCTGCAGCTCCGCTGACACCGCGTCAGGCCGCCGTTTCAATCGAACCGATCGAACCGGGGACACCGGCTGCCGAAGCGGCAAACGTCATCCAGAACTTCTGGTCGGGCAAGAACAGTTGAGATCAACGATTTCTCCGACTTGGTGAAGTGGAGAGATCTGGTGAAGTACAGTTTCTGTTCCAGTTGGAACGGTTACGTTTCTGCCTGCCGCAACTGCGGCAATTCAGCGCAGGATTTTGTCTGCCCGCTGCTTTTCATTTTCGCCGTCAATGGTTACGTTATAGTCCGTTCTGGAATCTCAAGAAGCGGATGTAAACAGGCGGTAGATCAGGAAGCAAATTGTTATGAGCAGCACGGTTGGATTGATCCTTGGCGGCGGGAAAGGAACCCGTCTTTTTCCCTTGACTGAAAAACGCTCCAAGCCGGCCGTTCCGCTGGCTGCGAAATATCGTTTGATCGATATCCCGATCGCCAACTGCATCAAC
>JALTOP010000529.1:4631-8272 GCA_027000105.1 Planctomycetaceae bacterium
AACCGTATCTATCTGCTGACGCAGTTCAATTCTGTCTCACTGCATCGACACATTCGCCAGACCTACAATTTCGACGGTTTTCATGGCGGCTTTGTCGAAATTCTTGCCGCCCAACAGACGATAGAAGGAACTGACTGGTACCAGGGGACGGCTGATGCGGTTCGAAAAAATCTGCGATATGTTCAACAGCCAGGAATCGAACATGTTCTGATTCTTTCCGGCGATCAGCTTTACCGGATGGATTATCGGGACATGCTGAAAACCCATCAGGAAACAGGTGCGGATGTCACGATCGCTGCGCTGCCCGTCGATCGCCAGGCGGCCCGGGGCTTTGGAGTGATGCGACTTGACGATCGGGGCCGTGTCGAAGGTTTTCTGGAAAAACCGCAGTCCGACAAAGAAATAGATATGGTTCGCACCGACCCGGAGTGGATGGAATCGCGGGGCATCGAAAGCAAGGGGAGAGATTGTCTGGCAAGTATGGGCATCTATCTGTTCAATCGGGACACACTTGTTGAACTTCTTGCCAATAACGGTTACGAAGACTTTGGCAAGGAAGTCTTTCCGATGTCGATTCGTACCCGTAATGTTCAAGTCCATCTGTTTGATGGATATTGGGAAGATATCGGGACTATCAAATCATTTTTTCAAGCCAATCTCGATTTGGCCAAACCGAATCCGCCATTCGAGTTTTACTGTCCCGACGCACCGATCTACACACGTCCCCGTTATCTGCCTGCCTCAAAGTTCGATGGGGCGAACATCAGCAGGGCTTTAATTGCAGATGGGTGTGTGATCGACGAAGGAACGACGATTGAAAACAGTGTGATCGGTTTACGCTGCCGGATCGGGAAGAATGTCACGATTCGAAATTCGATTGTCATGGGTTCCGACTTTTACGAAGCGGCTCCGGACGGAACCGACGCTCCCCGAACCGATATCGGGATTGGTGACGGCTGTCTGATTGAAAATGCGATTATCGACAAGAACAGCAGGCTTGGAGAAGGAGCTGTTGTTTCTCCCGGCGGGTTGACCGAAGCCGATCTGGAATCTCCCGAACTATATGTGAGGGACGGAATTCTGGTCACACCGAAGAACACGGTGATTCCTCCCGGCTGGAAGATCGATCAGGGGTAACCGATCACTCGGGGATATGGGCAGTCGAAGTGGTATCAGCGTCGCAGGTTGCATCAGCAGACGCAAAAAGATCGGTCGCCGTGTTACTGCTGCTTTTCCCGGATGATCTCTTCATCGAAGTAATTGATTTCCATTCCTGCATCGATCACGATTCTTTGCGCGTTGATTCCTGAAGATCGCGGGCTGAGTAAAAAGGCGATCGTGTTGGCGACTTCCTCGGTTTGCACAGCTTCTTTTCTGAGGGTTGCCTTTTCCGCGTGCAGAAAACTGTCGATGTATCCCGGAATTCCCGCTGAGGCAGATGTTTTCAGTAGCCCGGGATTGACGGCGTTGAACCGGACTTTTGAAAATTTGGAAAAGGTTTTTGCCAGGAAACAGACTGAAGAATCCAGAGCCGCTTTGACTGGAGCCATGTAACCGTAATTTTCAGCCGCCATGCGCGTTGTGGAAATGGAGACCGTTACGACGGATCCGTTTGTTTTGTCGAGCAGGTTTTGAAAGGCATTCGCCAGTGCGATCAGCGAAAAACAGGAGATATTCACGCTTTGCAGAAAGGCCTCACGTGGTGTTTCGTGGAAGGGAAGCCAACCGGCGGAAAAGTCGGCGAAAGCTATCGAATGGACGATCCCGTGCAATGAATCGCACTGTTCACTGACCTGCTGTTTGAGACGGTCGATCTCCTGCTGAAATTCGACATCACAAACGAAAACGGTTCGGTCTTTCAATAATTTTTCCAGTGATTTCTTTCGCTCCTCGGAGCGGACCGAATAGATGACATTCGCTCCTGCTTCCTCCAATAATCGGGCGGTGTGCCAGGCGACACTTTTGCGATTTGCGACGCCTGTCACCAGAATGTTTTTGCCTGTCAGTTGTAGAAAATCCATTGTCGTTATCGCTTTGTGCTACTAACGGTTAAAGTTTACGAACGGTGCGAAAACTCTTGAAAATCTCATTTGGGTTACGGCGATCAGAACAGACCAGCCGTGCCGGGCAAATAAGTGTCAAAGTGGCCAGGAAGAAGTCGATCCATTCGTGTAAACCGAAACCTTCGACAAACTCCGGTTTCGATACCCCAGTTTCGAGAACAGTCCTGCCACGAGCCTGCCGAGCGATTCGGCGTATCATATCAAGGGAGACGCAGGCAGCAAATCTGTTTGATCAGGTTAAAGTCGGATTAAAACAAGGTTGAAACCCAAAGGCAGAAAAAACGCCCAACCAGAATCAATGGATGGGCGATTGAACGGAAAAGATTCGTTATTTTTTTCGCGCGGAAAGGAACTGCCTGTAGTGTTCAGCGACTTTTCCCTGTTTTTCATCACCTGAGTGAATATAGGCGGCGTAGCGCAACTTCAGTGATTCGCCCGGTTTCAAAGTGACCGAAGCTGCTTTCTGTTTTCCGTTACTGTATTTTTTTTCGCCGAAAGGGTTGATGGCAAACAGGCCGTAGGCACGAACATGATAGCGGGATGGGCGAAAGTTGCTCGGATCATCAAACAGAGCCACTCCGACGGTATCGCCTCCGACTTCGCCATGATAATCGATCCAGGCGGTCGGCTTGCCCCAACACTCTTTTTCACCTTTGAGACCATCAGCGTTGATAATTCGTCCGCCGGAAAGACCTCGCATTTCGTAGTTGACACGTATGGCAAAAAGTCCTTCCTTGGTGTCACCAAACGTGACAGGTTGATCCAGAGCGGCCAAAGCCATTTCGCAGATAATCATACGGTCCGGTGTGAAAGTGAAATCGACACTGTTTTTCAGGATCGGTTTTTCATCGTTATCGAGCCAGATGTTATCGACATGAAGCGTCGCGTTGTCCGCACATGTTGTCACGGAAACGTTTTCCGTTTTCATGCGGTTTTCTTCGTGCCAGTAGTTGAGCATTTCCTTGTTGATACTGTCGATCGCGATCCAGAGTCCTTTGTGATGGAAATGATCGAGCCCCTTCTGATGCCCTTTCCCCTGTCCCTGTTTATCGAAGATTTCTTTACGGACGACCAGCTTTTTGCCGGGAGCAAAGACCGGATGAAAATACGGTTTCATCAGATCGGGCGAAAAGTGATAGGTTGTGAACAACTCGCCATCGATCTTGACATCTGCCTGATAATCATGCACATCGATAGCGACTCGACCTGCAAAAACGGATTGGATTGACATAAACAACAGGCAGGTTGCCAGCAGTAGTTGAGTTCGCAGTTTCATTTGATTCTCCCAATTCAATTCTATTCCGACTAAACCGGCAGGACTCTCTCCAGGGAGTTGCGTCCGGTGGAAAGAAAGTCCCTCTGGTCGCTGTTTAGACCGTGAGGACGTTCCAATCATTCGACTCTAACCGATTGCAAAGGGAATTCCAATGTTACAGATATAAAAGCTGAAATGGATGGCCGGAAAACAGCTGGTTGAAAACTGGCAGGACAGGCAGTGACGACCGGGTAGTAACGAGATGGGCAGAACGAGATGGGCAGGGTTTACGGTTTACGGCCTCGCCACGCCTGCCAGAACAG
>JALTOP010000529.1:8282-31376 GCA_027000105.1 Planctomycetaceae bacterium
GTTGGGGACGCTGTTCAAGAACGCGGTAGTTGATTTTTCGAATTTTATCGCATAAACAAAGCCCCCCCAACGCGAACAGGCGGACATCGAACTGCACGGGGACAGGGACACGGTTTCCCAATTCAAAACCGGTTTTCAGTAGTTGTTCTGCACGCTCAACTTCATACTGGAGCATGCGGATAAAAGCGGGGGTTGATTGCTTCGCATGAAGGTTCTGTTCGGTGACATCGAATTTTCGCATGCTTTCCTGAGGAAGATAGAGCCTGCCGATATCCCAATCTCTGGCGACATCCTGCCAGAAGTTGACCAGTTGTAATCCTGTGCACAACGAATCGGAAAGACGTAACGATTCGGCATCGGTCGTTTCAAACAGGTGCAGCAATATTCTCCCGACAGGATTGGCGCTGCACGAGCAGTAATCGAGTAAATCTTCGATCGTTTCGTAGCGGGTCTGTCTCTGGTCGCGTTCAAAAGCGTCGATGAGGTGATGAAACGGTTCAGCCGGGATGACGAAACGGTTGATCGTTTTTTGCAAAGCAATGTAAACGGGATGGCTGGCCTGGCCAGCGTAACAGTTTAGCAGTTCTTCCCGCCACCAGCGGAGCATTTTCAATGATTGTTCCTGCGAGCCTAGTTCATCGGCCAGGTCGTCCGCCCATCTGCAAAAGGCGTAAATATCGCAAAATGGCTGTCTTAATTCTGTAGGAAGCCGCCAGGTAACAACCGGGAAATTTTCATAGTGGGTCCGGGCAAGTCGTTCGGTATAACGCCGGGATTCCGCCAATGTGGGGCTGTGTTGAATGATTCGATCCGGCCCCCAGCGTTCTAATTCTTCCAGAATCGATGGCAAGATGACTGCTCCGCAATTTGTTGGAGGACGAAACTGAAATGAGTTGCAGATACGCGTCGCACTGCAATACACTTGTGCTGTTGAAGTTATTGTTTTCTTTGGAGCAACTGATGCCCGATAAGACGGATTCTCCCCTGTATCAGCATTTTCTCAATCGTGAGGTTGTTCTCGATTTACGAAGCATGTTTGTCTGCCTGGGAACATTCGTGGCGGCCGATCATCGTTATCTGATTATCGAAAATGCGGACATCCACGACCTGCGGGACACAACCACAACGCGCGAAAGATATGTTGTCGACTCCAAAATTCATGGGATTCACTGCAATCGTGAAAAGGTGCTTATTAGTGCAGATGAAGTTGTCGGTATCTCTTTATTGGACGATGTGATTGCATAATCCTCATTTTATGATAACAATATGTTAATGCGGTACAGAATCGGTGCACGTTTCCAGGTGCGACAGGTTCTGCCACAAGTATAGCAAACCTCACTAACCCCGCTTAACCCACACTGGAGTAAAATTAATGGCGCTTATGACAAAAAAAATGTTGTTCAATGTTCACCTCATGACTTTCCTGGCACTCCTCGTTTTTTCGGCGCCTCTGAACGCGGAAGATGAAAAATGTTTCGTCAGTCTGATGCCGAAGGATGGAAAATCGGGATGGGAGAAAACGGTTCACACAACCCCTGAAGGATACATCGAAGGCGATGGGTGTTATATCGCGAAAAAATTCGGCGATTTCATTCTGCGTTTCGAATTCCGTCTGCAACCGGGGTCCAATAGTGGAATCGGTCTGCGATCTGAACCGGGACAAAATGCGGCATACAACGGGATGGAAATTCAGGTTCTGGATAACAGTGCCGAGCGTTATGCCAATTTGAAAAAATGGCAGTATCACGGTTCCATTTACGGTGTTGTTCCGGCCAAACGCGGGGCGTTAAAGAAAGTGGGCCAGTGGAATGTCGAAGAAATTTCCGCCATTGGCGATCACATCAAGGTTACCCTGAATGGTCAGGTTATTGTCGATGCCAAATTGCACGAGGCTGCTCCTGATGGCAAGACAATCGATGGAAAAAAACATCATCGCATTTTCGCCAAAGATGGTTACATCAGGCTTTGCGGCCACGGCGGAGGTGTCGAGTTCAGAAAGATGCGAATTAAAGAAATCAAGTAAACTCGAATTGAATTTGAATCAGATGGTTCACGCGATTGGAGTCACCTGATTCACCTGCCGCGTCTCTGCACTTCAGGATGTGCGGATTTGCGAGTTGTGGATATCGTCCAGGCAACTAACCGGATTTCCGGTTGGTTGCCTTTCTTTTTTTGAACCACACAAGAGCGCCGATGAAGATGATTGGAACAAGAGCGGCCGCTGCGGTTTGTCCCCACGCTGCCAGTAGAACGATTTTGTGAATGAGGCTTGCGTGTTTGTGGGGGTCGTCGGGGAGTTGGCCGGAGTATTTGGCGACGTGATGCAGAAAACTGGTCGCCAGGTTTTCTTTCGGCAATTCCTGATGGCAAGCAGAACAGGTACCGGCGCGGCTCATCATTGCCCGTTCTGCGTTGTTAAGCGGTCGTGAAAGTTTGAAGTGATGCCCGACCGTCATCAGCTGTTTCCCGTCTTCTGAAACGATGCGGGACCAGTCGGTATCCATGTTCTCGATTTTCTGGAATTGTGGGCGAGTTTTTTTCGGAAGAATATCGCCCTCGATCGTTTCGATATCGACGATGATTGTTTCATCCAGTCGGCGCAAATTACGGGCCCCATCGATCCCGTAGCCGAGTGCTTTATCGGAGGCGTGACACGATTCGCAGCTTCTGGCATTTTTGGTCATCGTGTGTGGTTGCACGGGTGACATATCGATCGCCAGTTGTCCTTCCTCGCCGGCTCCTTCCGCCCCTGCCATTGTGCGGAAGACGTGATTGACGAGAATCGGTTCACCATCTTCGCCAATGATCGTCACGGCAGGCTGACAACCGGGAGCGAGCGGCGTAATGCGTCCTTCGCCGTTGACACCGAGCATCGGTTTTTCCCAACGCAAATAAGAACGTGTTTCGCTCACTTTGCCGGGAATCATCGTATCATAGGATGATTCCCCACGGTCAGCCGCATGTTTGGGATCCTGATGTTTTCGCCCGGCAGCGACCCAATCGAAGTTTTCCTTTTTCATTTTTCTCAAAGCGGCTGCAATCGCCTTTTCTTTAGCGTCCGGCTTCGATTCCTGCTGAGGACATTTGGCGGGATCGGTGTAATCGATTTTCACATGACAGCCGTAACATTGTGGTGCCCATGAAGCATGACATGTATAACATTCCATCCGTTTCATATGTTTGCTGACGGTAGACATCGCCACGACGCCGCGATCACTGATTTTGTTCTGCTGTTTCAAAGATTTGAGCGGCTTTAGCGTCAGGTCTTTACCGTTGGCGGTATGTACGATGATCTGCTCTCCTTTTTTCACGACATTGCCGTAAGGATTGCCGCGGGTTGTGAGCAGATAGCCATCTTCCGGTGCGTAAATGGTTCCCTGGGAAGTGTGACTGTTGAGCTGTTTGGTCAAACCGCGTGGCTCACCTGTCGCGGGAGATTCTTCAAATTCATCCATGAAGCCGAGCGGCAATTCCCACGGGAATTTATCGGGTGTCCCGTGACAATCTGCGCATTCAATTTGCACAACCCCCAGGTTTGCCCCAGCCAGAAAGCCGTCGCCGTGTACGTCGATTGAAGTGTGGCAGTCCTGGCATGTCATCCCTTTGATGTAATGAATATCCTGCTCCATCGCGATGTAATGTTTCGAGTGCAATTTCGGCTGATCCGAGCCATCCGCGGCGAACGGAGCATGGTAAGCGGTTTCCATCAATCCCTGAAAAGAAACACCGATGCGTTTCCCGCGATCGTGGCAGGTCGTGCAGGTTTCAGCTGGAATGCCCGAATATGTTTTATCGTGAACCGTTACCTTTGCTTCGCGTGTTCCCTGTATCGAATGCACCAGACAGTGCCCCGGTTTTTCCCGATCAATCGTTTTGTCATTCCCTTCATATAAACCCTCGTTGCTGTAGGGGACGTGACAGGATGAGCAACCCATGCCGCGGTAATCGCCCCGTTTCTGTCGCCCTTTCACCGCATGATGGCAGCGCTGACATTCCTGCCGAATGTAAGTAAAAGCGGCAAGCGTGGGGTCATCTTTCAATTTGGAAAGATCGGTTGGTGCTTCCGGGAGTGCGACGTGGCGATCTACAAAAACGTCCGGCTCCATTTTTTTCAGGCGTTCCATATATTTGCGATAGACGTCGCTCCCCAGGCGATCTTGCGGATTTTCCGGATTCTTCACCGCATAGTTGGCCCACTTGTGTTCGTAACCGGTGAGCGAACCGAAGGACCAGGCGACTCCCTGAATCTTGCCCGCTTCGGTCATCATCAGGCTTCGCCACTGTACTTCGCAGTGTTGCGGGTGACATTTTCCGCACGTGTTTTCGTTGATCCACGGGCTACCCGGATCAGGATAGAATTTTTCGAACGAATGAGCCGCTTCCTTTTCGGTCGCTTTCGGATCGCCACCATGACAGACCACGCAACCAGCCGGATCGCCCGCCTCCTTTCCCTGTTTCATAATCTGTTCGAGCATTTCCGAACCGGATTCGCGAATCAGTTCGATCTCGGCATGACACTTCATACAGCCGGAATTTTTCGCTTCCGGATAATGATCAATCAACTTCTCGGCAGCTTCAAGCGAACCGGGAAGAAGTACCGCACAAAGAAGCACCGCAAGCAGAGCGAAAAGGTAATGGAACCAGGGAATGTTGTTTTTCATGACGAAACATTCTTGACAGTCGAAGGGAAAAAACTGTGACAAGATGAAAACTGTTGCAAGTCGAGACTCGGTGGAATATGAGAGCCTAACCGCTCGTATCGTGAGATGAATGGGTGATAAAATCAAGAGATGAAGATATCCATTATGTCACGTCAACGATATCAACTGGTGCCCCAATCCGATAACTGCTTGTAGATATCATTGTTTCGGGGAACAGGCTGCGCTATTGATGGACGTGCTGACTGTTTGGTGTGGCAATGAAATGGCTATGAAAACAGTGAAAATGCTGAGGTAGATTGCAATCACGAATGATTGGCTTTCCAGCGGGCCGCATCGTTTTTTGTATTGATTTGAGGAATATCGGGCCAATCTTCAGGGAGTTTCATGGCGCTGATCCGCTCACCTGCGAGCTGGAACATTTTTTGCAGAGAGAGTTCACGCGCGGCGATCTGTTTTTCGACCACGCCTAACAAATCGACATGAAAACAACCGGGGAACGGGTGAAATCTGGAGTGGGACGGTTCCTTGAAAAGGACGGCATCGTATTGCGGCGAGTTCTTTGCCTGTTCCCACAACGTATTGAGCCAGTTTGTGGGAAGGCGTGTCATATCGCAACTGACGAGCACAATCCAGCGGCACGAAGAAGTTGCCTTCGCATGGACAAGAGCGGTTTGCAATCCGCCCAGTGGCCCCATTCCGGGGTGCAAATCTGAAATCGTATTCAGGTGCAAATCCTGGTACTTGTCAGGGACATCGGCAATCGCGGTGATACTGTCCGTCCAGTTTTCCAACCACCTGGTGATACGTGAAATCATCGGTTCGCCTTCTATTTCAAAACGGGCCTTATCTTCGCCAAACCGCCTGCTCTTGCCTCCACAAAGAATGTAGCCTTGCGGAGAGACATTGGCTGAATTGCCCTGTCGCGGGTTTTGCATTATTGTTGTCCTGTCGAGTTATCTGTCACAACTGCGTTTTCCACTGCTGATCCAGCACGAATGGGTCAGGTACTATTCGAGTTGGTGTCCATGCAATTTTTTGTCAATGCTCTCAATGATGACGCTTTTCTGCTTGATTTGGAAGCAGGTTCGCTCGATGAGGTCTTTTCTGCAACACTGGATCATCTTGTTTCCCGCGATTTATTGAACGCAGAGCATCGTGAAACAGTTCGGGCTGCACTTTGGGAACGGGAAAAAGTCGCCTCAACAGCTATCGGGCAGTCAGTTTCGATTCCGCATGCCTATGTTGCTGAATTGAAACAGCCTCTCGTGTTTTTTGTTCGACTTCGCAAGCCACTCAATCTTGGAGCGCTGGACGGTATCCCGACACGTTTCTTTTTTATTCTGCTCGGGCCAGTCGATTACGCTTCGGAACATCTCGATACGCTGACGCAAATCGCCCGGCTGATGTCAGATGACGAATTTCGATACGAGCTGACTGCAGCGCATTCCCGAAGCGATCTGCTTGAATCGCTTTCCCGGTTCGTCAAACGGCACACGGAACCGAAAGTCTCCCCCGAGAAAACATTGGAAGAAGAGGGACTTGTTTTCAGTGGCCGGTTCTTTGGAGGAGTCAGGGACGATTTCGCCCGACGGATCGTTCATTACCGTGACGACTGGGCGCGTGGCTGGTGCGGGAAATCATTTTCTGCCATCGTGTTTCTCTTTTTTGCCTGTTTGGCTCCTGCGGTCACTTTTGGCGGAATTATGGGGGCCATTACCAATCAGCAAATTGGCGTTGTTGAAATGCTGGTTGCAACCGCCTTCGGAGGAATGTTCTATGCCGCTTTGGGTGGCCAGCCACTCATCCTTCTGGGAGGAGTGGGGCCGCTGCTTGTTTTCACGGGCATCCTGTACGAGTTGTGCCTGGAGACGGGAATTCCGTTTCTGCCGATGTATCAGTGGATCGGATTTTGGACTGCATTGATTCTGCTGATTCTGGCTGCTTTCGACGCATCCTGTTTGATGCGATATTTTACTCGATTCAGCGACGATGTTTTCTCGGCTTTGATGTCTCTGATATTCATTTATGAAGCCGTTAAAGCGATCGTCTACCTCTTTCAGGAAAGCTTCGGAAACGAAAGTGTCAACCACGACAAGGCGTTTCTTTCGTTGATCCTGGCTGTCGGGACGTTTTCCATCGCTCTGAATCTTTCGCGATTCAGACGCAGTCGGTACCTGGTGCCCTGGATGAGAGAATTCCTCTCCGATTTCGGCCCGACAATTGCCATTACCATCATGGCAATAATCGCTTTTATCTTCCGGGATGAAATTCATCTGGATCAGTTGGCTGTTCCAGGTTCGATCCGTCCGACATATGTCGAACCTGAATCCGGCCTGCCACGCTCATGGATAGTCGATGGTTCCCAGCTTTCTCCGCAGTTGAAAATGCTGGCGATTCTGCCCGCTTTTCTGACAAGCGTTCTCATTTTCCTGGTACAGAACGTGACATCACGACTGATCAACAATCCCGATCTGAAACTGAAAAAGGGAGCCGCGTATCATCTTGATTTGACCGTTATTGCGATTCTGGTCGCAATCTGTTCGATTTTTGGCCTTCCCTGGCTGGTCGCTGCGACGGTTCGATCATTGGCTCATGTGCGCGGGTTGGCCAATGTCGAAGAAGTGCTGCTTTCTTCAGGAGAGACCAAAGAGCGCATCGTTCATGTGGAAGAAAATCGGCTGACTCCCTTTCTGATTCACGCTTTGATCGGCGTCAGTCTGGTGGCGTTGCATCTGTTGGCGATGACGCCGATGGCTGTTCTGTTCGGTCTGTTTCTTTATATGGGAGTTGTATCACTGACCGGGAACCAGTTTATCGAACGCTTGAATCTGTGGTTGATGGATTCTGCCCTGTACCCCAGTACGCACTACATTCGACGGGTTCCGATCCGTATTATCCACATTTTCACGTTCGTGCAATTCTGTTCTCTGGTCGCCTTGTGTCTAATCAATTTGAGTCCCGTCAAATGGATCCGGCTGACCTTCCCGTTGTTTATCGTGCTGCTGGTTCCGATACGGTATTTGTTGAATCGCATCCTGCCAGCTGAAGACCTGAAAATCCTCGATGCTCAAACAGATATGGAACTGGATGACGAAGAACTCCACTGGGCCGGGTAATTTTTCATTTGTTCGGAAAGTTCAGACGCCAACAAGAATGGCGCGAAAAGCGGAACCGGTTGAAAGAGGTCTGTCCTCCAGAATTGTGACATCGGTTCCTTCAATCATCTCCTCGAAACTTCGGTTGATATCGGTTCCGAACGGACGGGTCAGCAGATTGGTTATCCGTCTGAGGAGTGAAGGCGGTTTCTGACTGGTGATGAATTTATCGAAAACAATAATGCGTCCCCCCGGCCTGGTCAGTCGGGCGGCTTCCCGAAAGCAGGCGGTCGGGTTGGCGACCACGCTGAGAATCAGATTGAGAGCCACCACATCGAAGCTGTGATCAGGCAAATTGATATGTTCCGCATCACTTTGCAGTAGTTGTATCGGCTTACCGAGCCGAGCCGATTTTTTCTGGGCGATTTTCAGCATGGCAGGGCTGATATCCACACCGGTCAGGCATACTCCATCAGGAATATATTGAAGATCCACACCGGTGCCCACACCTGCCAAAAGCACCTTTTCTCCCTGTTTCACATCAGCCAGTTTCCACGCCTGCTTTCGCCCATTGACAAACACCGGCCAGGCGATCAACCAGTCGTAAATCGGGGACCAGCAGCTATAAACGATGCGATTCCAGAGGTTATTCATACCGGTATTCACGCGAGACGGTTATTCAGGCAACACGGTTATTCAGGCGACACGTTCCTGATTCCCACTGAGCTGGCTGAGCAGTTGGCACGTCTTTTCATAAACCGTATCGACACTCAGTTCCTGCATGCATCGGTGATGACCGAACGGACAGGTTCTTTTCTGACACGGGCCGCAATCAACGCTCTGCTGCAGGTGAACCGCATTGACGTAATTCGTTTCACTCCAGGCGATATGGGTCGGGCCGAACAACGTGATAACCGGGACATCAAACGCGGCTGCGAAATGTCGCGGGCCGGAATCGGTTGTAACCATCAACCGCGAATGTTTGACGGTCGCTTTGGAAAGGCCGACGCTGATCGATTCTTCTGCCAGCGAATGAATCAGTGGATGATTGGCCTGTTTGGTGAATTCTCTCGCCAATTCCTGCTCGGCTGGCCCACACAACATCACAACAGGCAGTTCCATTTCACCAGCGATTCGTTTTGCCAATTCCACAAAATGTTCCAATGGCCAGAGTTTGGCCGCTCCGAATGCACCACCGGAATTCAGGCAGAGATACGCCCCTTCGCTCAGTTGAAATCTGCCTGCGAATTCGTTCCAGGATTCTTCGTCTTCCGGAGTTGTCCGCAGTTCCATCGCTGGCGCGTCTGAAATGGAGATGCTATCTCCCTCATTTATTCCGCAGGCATAACGTGCCAGGCGAAGATACTCATCCAGAACAGGGTTTGGCACAGTGCGGGATTTCGGCTGTAGGCGATCCGTCAGCAACCATCCCCTTCCGTCACGCTGAAAGCCGATTCTTTTGGGGATGCCCGCCAGTCTTGCTACCGCTGCGGTACGCAGGGAATTGGTCATCAAAACGATTTCATCAAACCGTTCTGCTCGCAGTTCCCGCAGGAACACGGCTTTCTGTTTCCAGGAAAAGTTACCGCTGCTCTGGTCGAGAATCATTCCGTCCAGCAGGTCACTGCCAGCCAGCACGTCGTCATTGGGAACACGATAGATTCCAATGAGTTCATCATCGGAGAAACGATTGCGCAACAACCGGAGAGCGGGAGTCGCCATGACGGCATCGCCAATCCAGTTCGGTAGCCAGACTGCTCTTTTCATCCTGCCTTCCTGACTGGGTCATCTGACTGGGGCGATCTCGCCGGATGCGGAAGAGTTGCTCGGTCACCACGCAGACGGGTCAGAATTTCTGTCGTCGAGACACCGGGAATTTCGCCCAGAACTCTCACTTCTCCTCCGTAGCCGAGAACAATTTCCCGTCCGACAACCTGTTCGGGGCTGTAGGTTCCTCCCTTGACCAGCATATCCGGACGGAGTGCCTCAAGAACCGCGTGAGGCGTTTCTTCATCGAAGATGACAACGTAATCAACACATTCCAGAGAAGCGAGCATTTCAGCGCGTTGCAATTCCGGAAAGATGGGACGATCGGCCGCTTTATCGAGTTTTTTTACGCTTTGATCACTGTTGATCGCGACAACCAGACAGTCTCCCAACTCGGCCGCCTGTTTCAGATAGCTGACGTGTCCGATGTGCAGGACATCGAAGCAGCCGTTGGTGAGGACAATTTTTTGGCCCAGATGCCGACGTGATTCCAGATGGCGTTTGACAATTTCGATCTCGCAATACTTCTGTTCGTTCCGACTGCGCTCTTGAAGCAAGTCCTGAACAAGTTCATCACGCGACAGACAAACAACACCCACCTGTTCAACTTCCAACCCACCGGCAATGTTCGACAGTCTTGCCATGTCGGCATCTTCCCAACGAGCTGCCGCTCCCAGTCCGATGGCGGAAAGAACCATGTCCCCGGCTCCGACAACATCGTAAACCTTTCGCTGCCTGGTGGGAAATGCTTCCTGGCTTCCATCTTTTCTTACGACCGCAACTCCGTCTTTATCGAGAGTGACGAAGATCAGGTCGAGTTCCAGTTGTTCAACCAGTGATTTTCCCGCTGCGAATGCGTCGTCATAACTTTTCAACAGGCGGCCACCGGTCGCGCGACCGGTTTCATCACGATTGGGGGTCATCGCTGTTGCCCCGCGATACATCGAGTAATCGTCGGTCGGAGCCGGATCGACAATTACTGGCACACCCGCATCCCGCGCTACATCAATCACGCGTCTTAACACCTCTGGCGTGCATACTCCTTTGGCGTAATCGGAAATCAGGATGGCATCGTGTCTGGGAATACAGGAAATAACACGATCCATCAACTGGGTGGCATACATTACCTCCAATGGCTGTCTCGATTCCCGATCGATTCGCAACATCTGGTGTGGGTGCCGATGTTGAGCCTGGCCGATCAACCTCTGTTTGACAGTTGTCGGACGTGTGTGGTCAATCAGAACGCCTGCGCAATCGACACCAACTGTGTTCAGGGCAGCCAATACGTCTTCACCATCGCGATCGGCACCGATAACCCCGGCCATTGTGACCTCGGCTTGCAAACCACGCAGCATATTCGCCACATTTGCCGCTCCGCCAAGACGAATCTCCTGCTCCTGTTCACGAAGCAGTATCACGGGTGCTTCCTGGGAGATGCGCTCCGCGTTCCCCCAAAGGTAACGGTCCAAAATGAGATCGCCCAGAACAAGAATACGTGGCGTTCCCAGCGACTGAATCAGGTCAATCAGATGATAAGACATCCATGTCTCGTTATTATTGGATTATTGGGAAGGTGTAAATGAGAGGGCAGATCGCGGATTCTGCACACGATTTCACCTGTATGACAGGTTTTCCCCCTCTCCAGCTCCATACTTCATCGAATTATTCCGGAAGAGTCGGTATCTTGTCAGCAAACGGATTTTACGTCAATGCCTGTTTGATCAGTTCAGGTCAGCGGGTTTCTGCAAAGCGGGTTTCTGCAGAGCGTTGACGCAAGTATGAATAACTTCGCTGGCAAATTGGTCGGCAAACAGGAACCGGATTCGAGATCGGTCTGTCAAACGGGATACAAGAGGAACAAAGACCTCACCTTCCCGATCCTCTGGTTCCAGCTTCGATAAGAGAGTGGTGGCAATTTCCTATGAGTTCAACTTCTATCGACACCGCCTGCAGGGGATGTGGTCTGCTGTGCGATGATCTGACGGTCAACTGGAGCGGGCAGGAATTGCTTCTGTGCGAAAAAGGATGCCCAACTGCCCGAAGTTGGTTTCAAACCGGACTGGGCACAGGATCGGATAATCAGAAAGAGGAAGGAACGACTGCGGACAAAATCGAAACGGTAAAGCGATGGCTTGAGGAAGCAGGTTCCGCTTTGCTCTGCGGATTGGAAGGGTTGACTCTTCAGGCGGAATCCGCTTTGGTCGAACTGGCAAAAAAGGAACGGACGTTTTTGAGTGCGGGAACATCCCCGGATAAAATTACCTCCTTCCAGCGATACGGCGGCGTCTCCTGCACATTGGGCGAAGTTCAACAGAGAGCCGATTTCATCCTCTCAGCTCATGTCGATCTTTTCTCCATTTGGCCCCGCTTCAAGCAGCGAGTTCTGTCCCCGCCAGGCCGCTTCCTTTCTCCAGACAAACCCCGGTCACTGGTTTTTCTGGGCGATCTCAAACAACTCCAGGATCATTCCTGTTACAGCGAAGTTATTGATGTGCCGACGGATCAACTCGAACAGGCGATTATCCTGCTCAGGCGTTTCTGTAAAGGGCAATCGCAAAAAGTCGCCTCACGTGCAGAAGATGAAGCCGGGATTGCCCTCTCGAAAGCTGTTACTCAACAACTCCTGCGGTTGTCCGAACAACTCCTGGCCGCCGACTATCCAGTGCTGTTTCACAGCGATAACCCGCCAATAAAACCGTTTCTCTGGGCCAAACTCGTCAGTGAAATCAATCTGCGTTCCCGTCTGCATTCCATCACAGTTTCGGCTGGGCGGGCCAAAGGGGCCGCTTCGGAAACGATTCTGGCAATGACCGGTTTTCCCGATCACATTGCATTCAGAAACAACGAGGTCATTCACGATGCCGATCGTTTTCAGGCCAGTCGATTGATCGAAAAACAGGAAGTCGATCTCGTTCTGTTTGCAGGTGATACACTGAATCCGAACTGGTTACAACTGTTTCAGAAGCTCCCCGATTCCGTGCGGTTGGTCATTATCCATTCGGGAATCACGGCGATTCCGCAGCTTGCCGCTCCCGTGATTGAAATCATCACTCAAACGCCTGGTATTCACGATGCCGGAACCGTTTTGAGGTGTGACGGCGTGCCTCTCCCGTTGCGAACCGTTGTTCCTTCATCGTTGCAAACGGTCTCTGATATCATCAGATCACTGTTGGATTAAGTTTTTTCTCAACAGGCAGGGGTGTAATCAATCGGGGAAAAAACTATCATTCGGCCCTGGACACTCCAGCGCGACTGGTATCATTCAGATACTTCCGATCATTCAAGATTTCAAATACAAGATTTCAAGTAACAGTGCAGGATGTAATGTGAGGATAGCGATTATCCAAACGATCAGATAACTGTGCACGAGCGTTTGAGGCAGTCCGGTTTCTGTTACCTGAACAGTATGCTTGCCCCAAGTGGCGATTTAATTTTGCAACAACTCTCATCATAATTTATTGTCAAAAGGAAACTTATGGAAATTCATCTCGCCCCAACTTGTGATGCCTCTCCCCTTCCGGACTGGATGGTTTTGTTCATTCTTCACGTTGAAGATGAAAAGCCGATCGTACCGACAGCCACTCCGGCTCCGTTGAGGGAAATCGTCGATCAATTGCATGAATCAGGGGACTTGCCGACGAAGAAAGGGGAACTCCGCAAACTCTATCATCAGACGGCCCCGTTGGCTCCCCGGGTTCTGATTGTCTGCGTCGGTTCAAAAAAGGATTGTGGCCCCGAGACGCGCATGCGGGCCTTTTTGACTGCTGCTCGAGCTGTTTGCGAAAAGCCGGATCGCACGGTTACCTGGATTCTTCCCGATTGTTCCGGCGGCGATTCCTGCAGGGAAGAACAGATTGTCGCCGCTGCCACTGCTCTGGAAATGGGGCCTGAAACCCAAGGCCTGTATCAGAAAGAGCGGAAGAAATATCCGTACAAAAGCGCAACGTTGGTGACCGATCAACGAGCCGGTCAGGCTGTCGAGAAAGGACAAATTGTCGGTCAGGCGATCAATTTGACCAGAGAATTGATCAATCGCGGGCCTCATGAAGTGACACCGGAAAGTTTCGCTGACCGGGCCGGACAGGTTGCAGCAGAAGCCAACTTGCAGATTCGCATTCTGGGAGACGACCAACTCGAACAGGAGCGAATGCACTCCATGCTTGCTGTGGGAAGAGGCTCTGCCCATCCCGCCCGTTTGGTGGTGCTGGAACATCGGGGAGCGGGCGATGCTCCCTTTATCGGCCTGATTGGGAAGGGCGTCACTTTCGATTCGGGAGGGTTGTCCCTGAAACCGAGTGAAAGCATGAAGACCATGAAATCGGATATGTCAGGAGCAGCGACTGTTCTTGGCGTGATGCAGGCGGTTGCCCAATTGGGCCTTCCTGTCAATGTGCGCGGTTACATGGGACTGGTCGAGAACATGGTCAGCGGCGATTCCTACCGCCTGGGAGATATTTTGACGGCTCGCAATGGGGTGACCATCGAGGTGATGAATACCGATGCGGAAGGTCGTCTGGTTCTGGCGGATGTGCTTTGCTACGCAGCCGATGATGGCTGTGAAAAAATGATCGATCTGGCAACACTGACTGGTGCCTGTGTCGTTGCTTTGGGTGAGGAGCTGACAGGTGCGTTTACGAACGAACAGGAATGGCTTGATGAATTGTTGGCTGCTTCGAAAAAGTCGGGCGAAAACATCTGGCAAATGCCGATGTGCGATTCATTCGCTGAGCAACTCCGTTCCGAAGTAGCCGATTGCAAGAACATTGGAACCCGATGGGGCGGTGCGATTACGGCAGCAAAATTTCTCGAAAAGTTTGTCGACGAAAAGCCGTGGATTCACCTCGACATCGCCGGCCCTGCCTTTCGAACCGAAAGTAAACCGTACCGTGAGGGAGGTGCTTCGGGAGTGATGGTGCAAACATTATTGCAATTACTGGAATCGTAAGATGAGCGAACAGGAAAAGGAAGAAAGCAAGGGGCTTTCCCGGGGCGGGACGATTTTGGTTCTGTTCATCTTTTATCTACTGGCTCCCGGGCCGTTGATCTGGCTCTATACAAATGGATTTATGTTCGAAAGTGTCAAGAACTTCTTCATGGTGCTCTATTTTCCATTGGCATTACTCGCCGAATACAACGAATTAGTTGGGGAAATACTGAGGTGGTATATCAGACTTTGGGGCGGTTGAATCCATGATTGAACACAGAGCATGAATCAAGAAACCGAAAGCAACAAACAGACATGGATATTTATTCTTGTTGCCACGATCATTCTCTACCCATTGAGTCTTGTTCCAATGGAATGGTTGGCGTTAAATGGGTATCTCAGCTCTGAAGTAATGTCGGCTTTTCAGGTTTTCTATGCCCCGATAGTGTGGCTGGCAAGAATATTGAGCAGGTTCATCGCTTTATGAAGTGGTGCATATCGCTTTGGGGATTGGCGTGAACGGGTTCCGGACGCGGCATCACCACTACCTGTTTGTCGGGTCCGCAATAGCGGCCCCGACGGTTAAGGACAATTCGCTGAGCTACCCGCTGAAGTCTATTCCCACTCGATCGTGCTCGGTGGTTTTGAACTGATGTCGTAGACGACGCGATTGACTCCGGCGACACTGTTCGTAATTCTCGTTGAAATATTCTGCAACAGCTCGAAAGGAAGGCGTGACCAGTCCGCTGTCATGAAGTCGTCCGTATTGACTGCGCGAATCGCGAGTACATGTTCGTAGGTACGGCCGTCTCCCATTACCCCGACAGACTGGACAGGCAGCGAAACCACAAACGCCTGCTGCACCTTGCGATACCAGCCTGCTTTGGTCAACTCATCGAGCATGATCGCATCGGCTTCTCGCAGTACCCGAAGCCGTTCGGGGGAAATGTTTCCCAGGCAGCGCACCGCCAGGCCCGGCCCGGGGAAGGGATGTCGCCAGACAAGTTGCTCCGGCAAACCGAGTTCCAATCCCATTTTGCGGACTTCGTCCTTGAACAGATCGCGCAGCGGTTCAATCAATTCAAAACCGAGTTCAGCCGGCAATCCGCCGACATTATGATGCGATTTGATTGTTGCAGCCGGCCCGTCCGCATTTGCTCCCGATTCGATGACATCCGGGTACAATGTCCCCTGTGCCAGAAAGCGGGCATTTTCAATCGATTCCGCTTCCTTTTTGAAGACATCAATGAACAGCTTGCCAATGATCTTCCGTTTTTTTTGCGGATCAGAAACGCCTGACAGTTCTGTCAGAAACAGTTCGCTGGCATCGACCACGTGCAGGTCTGTTTGAAAATGTTTCTGGAATTGATCGCGAACCGATTCCGCCTCTCCTTTGCGGAGCATTCCATTATCAACAAAAATACAGGAAAGTTGCGAACCGAGTGCCCGATACAACAGGGCGGCAACAACGGATGAATCAACCCCACCCGAAAGGCCGCAGATGACCTGGGCATCACCGACCTGTTGCCGAATGGTTTGAATTTCGCGATTGATTAGCGATGAAATTTGCCAGGTGCCCCGGCAACCGCATATTTTTCTTACAAAGTTTGCCAGTAGTTGTCCGCCCAGTTCCGTGTGGGTAACTTCAGGATGAAACTGCAAACCGTAAAGAGGAAGATGTTGGTGCTTCACCGCGGCATAGGGACAAGTGGGCGTTGCCGCCAGCGAAAGAAACTTCACATCCAGATCGTTTACCTGGTCACCGTGACTCATCCAGACGGTCAACTCGTGGGAAATCCCGTCAAACAGGCCGGAGGTTTCGTGGATCTGGCAGGTTGTTCGTCCAAATTCACGCGAATCGCTTGGCTTGACATCGCTCCCCATGTATTTGCACAGGACCTGCATACCATAGCAGATACCAAGCATGGGAATGTTGAGATTGAAAATTTCAGGATCGGGTTGTGGGGAATCTTCATCGTAGACGCTGGAAGGGCCGCCGGAAAAAATAATCCCCTTCGGGTTGATCTCACGAACCCGCTCGGCTGAAAGATCGTGTCGGACGACCTGACAAAAAACATTCTGTTCGCGAACCCGTCTGGCGATCAGTTGGGCTGTTTGAGAACCGAAATCGAAAACAAGTACGACTTCTTCATTTTCAGGGACGGTTTGCAGATCGACGGGAGAATTGGTCTTAGTATCTACGCTTGTCATTGCTATTCTCGACTGATGCCCTTTCAGGGATTGATTGGGGCTGTTCCGCTGTTCCTTCGCCGCTTGTTCTGTTGGTAATCGTTCTTCTGTGACTCATTATGTTGTCGCCCGATCCGTTCGATGCAATCCGTTCTTCCAGGATTGATCTTGCCCCGGAAACCGGTTTCAACCGGGCAGGGCAGTTCTCGCTTCATGAGCCAGAAGGCCGAATTTGTAATTGGAAACCTCCCGGCGCAGACGGGCGAAGGGGAATCCGTTATGCTACCGGCAATTCGCCGGGCAATCAATTGAAAGCCGCCCTGAAACCGGTAAATAAACCAACCGAAATGGCAGCGGAATCCGTTGATATGACCGAGAGGACGGTATCGATTCCGTAGCGAGATATCTGCACGAAAGCACGGTACGCTGGAGACTGCGTCAGCGGAGTTGTCCATACCGTTCCTGCTCTGTTTGAGGGTCTGAAGCGGTTGTGATCCAAACTGCCAATTTGAGTTTGTTACAAGTTTGTTACAAGGATGAGAAATCCATGATGTGCCCCTACTGTCGTCATGATGAAACGAAAGTGGTTGATTCTCGCGCCAGTGCAGAGTTTGCCATTCGGCGGCGGCGGGAATGTCTTGCATGCAACCGCCGTTTTACCACGTTTGAAAAAATTGAAGAGCTTCCCATCAAGGTCATCAAAAAGGATGGTTCGCGCGTGCCGTTCAATCGGGAAAAAATTCGTGAGGGACTTGAAAAAGCCTGCTACAAACGCCCTATCAGTGACGAGGCGATTGAGAAAGTGATTGGCGAAGTCGAAGCGGAAGCTTATGAAAACTTTGAGCGGGAAGTTCCCACAAGAATTATTGGCGAAAAGGTGATTGAAAGATTGCGCAAACTCGATCAGGTTGCGTTTGTCCGATTCGCTTCGGTGTATCGCGAGTTCAAGGATGTCAACGATTTTATCGATGAACTCGGTTCGCTGCTCAAACAGCGTTCCGGTATAAAACCACAATGAGCAACCATTTCCTTGCTGCTTGATCGTTTTCTGTCTGATCTTATTCTTTCTGATTTCTTTCTGATTTTTCCATCAAATTGCCGGGCCTGATTAAAAGGAGTGATTCATGCTGAGTTCTTTACTGTTGCTTGCTGATGAAAATATCGAAACGGCACAGAACCTGCAGCAGACCATCAGCGAAGGAAGCAAACTGCTGGAGGCCATCAAAGAAACCGCTCTTGAGCACGGCCCCGGTATCATCTTCAACATTCTGGCCATCCTGGCGATATTTTTTATTGGCCGAATTGCCGCCAACTGGATTACAAAACTGGCCGCCTCCGCGATGCGGCGGGCACGTGTGGAAGATATGCTCATCCAATTCGTACGCAGCATGCTTTACTGGGCTTTGATGATGTTCGTCATCATGGCCGTTCTGAACCGGATGGGGGTCAATACGACATCCTTCTCGGCAGTGATCGCAGCGGCGGGACTGGCTGTCGGGTTGGCCCTTCAGGATTCTCTGTCCAATTTTGCTTCCGGTGTGATGCTCATTCTGTTTCATCCATTTCGCCTGGGGGATTTCGTCGAAGCAGGAGGAACAGCCGGTATTGTGGAAGAGATCCAGATATTCAATACGGTTCTTCGAACTCCAGACAACAAGCGGATTATTGTTCCGAACGGGAAAATTACCAGCGACAGCGTCACCAATTACGCAGCTCATCAGGTTCGGCGAATTGATATGGAAATTATGTGCGGTTACAACGACAACCTGCGCGAGGTCAAAGATTTTCTGGAAGAAGTTCTTGCAGCCGATGACCGCGTTCTGGACGATCCCGCTCCGCTGGTCGCTGTCAACGAACTGGCAGACAGTGGCGTGATTCTTTATGTTCGCCCCTGGGTGAAAACGTCTGAATACTGGGATGTCAAATGGAGTCTGACTGAAGCAATCAAAAACGGTTTTGATGATCGTGGCTTCACGATTCCGTATCCAACTCAGGATATCAATCTGCATAACGCGGCTGGATAACAGACAGCGGCTAATCTCGTTGGGCCGGATCGCCCTGCTGGCGCAATCCCCCTGCCGGTGCAATTCGCCCGGGGAAAGGGAAGTTTTCGGCATCGATTTCGACTACCGGAGAGTCAGCGGTTTACTCCCGCCCAGTGTGACCGGAATGCGAAGTTCCTTGCCGGCTCTGATGATTGTCAGCACGACAGTATCGCCCGGCTTGTGGGCTTCGATCTCGTCACGAAAATCTTCTGCGGAGGTAATTGGTTTTCCATCGAGAGCAACAATCAGATCGGCTGCCGAGCGATCCATCCGTTCGATAATGAAGGGGCCACGGCGTTGGCGCATCACCTGTGGTCCCTTCAGTCCGGCTGCCTCGGCGGCTCCACCCGGACTCAACTTGGCAATGAGCAGACCTTTCTCCGTTTCGTAAACACGTGAAATTCCGATCTCCGCCCGTTCAACGCGCCCATGCTGAATCAGCTGGGGAACGACCCGCTTGATCAGATTCACCGGGATCGCGAAACCGACCCCCGAACTTTGTCCCGTTTTGGAGTAAATCGCGGTGTTGATGCCAATCAGTCTTCCATGCGAATCGAGCAAAGGCCCGCCGGAATTGCCCGGATTCACGGCTGCATCAATTTGGATGATCGATTTGATCGTGCGATCCCGATGAATTTGCAGCGATCGGTTCAGCGATGAAATAATACCCGTGGTCAGCGTCCGTTCCAACCCGAACGGGTTTCCGATGGCGTACACATTCATCCCGACCTTTAACGGTGTCGAATCTCCCATGCGAACCGGCTTGAGAAACTCGACCGGAGCTTCAATGCGGATCACCGCAATGTCGTTGATGGGGTCAGCCCCGACGAAGGTCGCATCGTACGACTCCCCATTGAACAGCGTGACGCTTACCTCCCGCACATTTTCAATCACGTGATAGTTCGTCACGATATGCCCCGCCTGGTCAATCACCACACCGGAGCCGGTTCCCTCTTCCGGAACGACTCGCAGGAAGAAATTATCAACCTTCACATTGCGCGTCGTGATGTTCACAACAGATCGGTTGACATTTTCATAAACGAAGACATTCACCTGCTCCTCAGGAGTGAGTGAAGTCGACCGGAGCCACTCTTTATTCAGGTTTCGGACGACGGGGGCCTTCGGGGCATCCGGCAAAATGGGAAGCAGCGGGAAACCGGGGCCGCGTCTTTCCTGAGCGACAATTGCGGTCGGTTCAGAAATGGAAACAACAATCCCGGAAACGATTCCACCCACAATCGCTGAAACAAGACAGGCAACGGCGATACGCATATCAGATTACTCCTTCAATCCAGCTCAATCCGAAACCAAACAGATACGTTACTATCACAAACCGAAGTTTTTGTAAACAAGAGATGCGATATCGGTATCTTTCAGACGCTCGTTTTCAATTCCTGTTGAATCGGACGTGATGAAAACGGTTTCTCTTTCCGGGCTATCAGCCGGGTAGCCGTGAGAACCTTTTACCAGTGTGGCATCAAGTGGCGTTTGCATGCTCGGCATGTCGATAAACATTTCGCACGGATCGTAGCCCGGCTTGCGATGGATATCGACCGTCCTTGCGAAACCGGGGGCGTTGGCATCATCCAGCCAGTAATAGTAAGCAAACCAGGCGTTTGGCTTGCTGAGGATGACGATCTCACCGCTGCGGGGATGATCAAGATTTATTTTCGCCCGTTCATCACCGATGAAAATCTGCTCGACCAGCGGATCGGATTTGAGTCTCTGCGCCACATGCGAAATCTGTTTTGTATTCTGCACATAAACATGAGCAAACTGGTGATCGACCATCGCCCATGCGGCTGAGTTTTCGAAATCGATCAACTCGCCGTCGTCGGTTTCAGTTACCTTCAGCAATCCCGCTTCCCGTAGAATGCGGTTCGGACAGGAAACGGCATCCACTTCAGTAATGGCGTATTCCCCGGCGAACATCCACAGAACGTCGTCAACCCCCGCCTGCTGAAAGCCCTCGATCAGTTTTTTCAATTCGGCATCCAGATCAACAACAGCCTGTTTGGCCTGCTCGCTGTCCGGCCCGAATTTTTGAGCTGCATAGTCGAGATGAGGCAGATAAATGTAGGAAAACCGGGGAGCATATTTTTTCGCCGCGATGAGAGCCGAGTCGACAATCCATTGACTCGATTTGATGTTCGCCAGCGGCCCCCAGAAATGTTTCAACGGGAAATGCCCCAGTTCATCGCACAACTCGCCGTACAACTCCGTCGGTTTCGTGTAACACCACAGCGATTCCGAACCATCCGGATTGTGAATCGGTGCGAACGTGCAAGCGTAGTCGGAAGTGGTTCCCTTGGTCAACAACGGAAACCAGACGGCTGATGTCAATTCCGGGTTATGCTCATGCAGGCGATCCCATATACGGGGGGCTTCAATGATCTCATTCCAGAATGTCCAGAACTCCGGTTTGTGCTGCTCACGCCAGTAGATGCCGTTGGCAATGATACCATGCTCATTCGCCGTGACGCCGGTTGAAAGAGAGATCTGAACCGGACAGGTGACACAGGGAAAGCTCGGCACCAGCGGAAGCGAGGCTCCGCGTTTGGCAAGTGATGAGAGAGTCGGCATGTGCGGGAGATCGACGCAGCGCAACCCCGGCAGTGAAACAAGTACGACATGCTGATGCGACATAGGAACTGATACCAGAAAGCAGGACAGGCTTGTTACATCTTGTTACATCAAGTCCAGCGGGTGAATGCAGAGGCGAGTGTTGACAAATTCCGGTGCTGCGATAAATACGCGATCAGCGAATACTTTTCGAGTTGGTGATCCTGCATCAACTGTTTCATCAACGGGCAAATTACCTCCAGGAAGTATTTTCGCTGACGGTGTTGCACATAAAGATAACAGGCAACGCCCATCAAAAGCCCCAAGCCCAAATCGAGATACCATCCCGACCAGCCGATCGCAAAAAAACGGTGCAGCACCACGCACAACCAGTAACAGCTTAGAAGCGTGACCAGAATGGGACCGGTTTTCAGATTTTTCAATCGGGCGTTGATAGTCGCCAGACGACCGAACAGTCCCCGATCTATTTGACCTGAAGGTGTCGATGGAAACGGAGGCGGTTCCAGGAATGCCTCGCAGACAAGTTGTCCCCGTCTGCGGGAAACAACAACTGATTCGCCTTCTTCGGGCAGAAAGTCAGCCAGGTATTCCAATTCTTCAAAAGGACTACTCATGTTCGCCTCGTTGGCTTTATCTGGATTTTTCAATAAAAAAAATTCTGGCGCCCTTTCTCTTTCGCCCGTTTATGTGGAAATCATACGCCATTCGGTAGTCGCTGGGCAATTCAAAAAAAATACTTCTGCAGAAATTTTACCGAGAGGGGAGACTGTTGATCACATCCATGATGGCGGAAAAATCGTTGGCGACGGCGATGGGAGCATTTCCGAAGTGAGGCTCAATCGGGCCGCCTCTTTCCAGCGATTTGCGATCCCCCGAATGATACGCCACCGTTGCGTTGGGGTCTTTTAATTGGTGCCCCGTCAAAATGCAGGCGACGCGATCCGATGCGGCAATGACCCCCTGTTCACGAAGCAGTTTCGTCCCCGCCACACTGGCTGCACTGGCCGGTTCGCAACCGAAGCCGTGTTTCCCGACTTGCGCTTTCGCATCGAGAATCAACTCATCGGAAACATCGCGAACAACACCATCGCAGGCATCCAGGGCCCGAAGCGATTTCAACAGGTTGACCGGACGGTTAATTTCGATCGCAGAAGCAATTGTGCAGGCCCGTCCGTTTTCGTCATCCATTTTCCGGAAGTAATCGGCGACCAGTTTCAAATCGGGATCGCCATTGTTCCAACGCAAGCCGTGATCGTTGTACAGTTTGGAAAGTGTCGAAGCCCCGGACGCATTGATGATCGCCAGGCGAGGCATGCGGTCGATCAACCCAAGCTCTTTCAGTTCGATAAACGCTTTGCCAAACGCACTCGAATTTCCCAGGTTACCGCCCGGCACCACAATCCAGTCGGGCACTTCCCAGTTTAATCCCTCCAGCACACGGTACATGATCGATTTCTGACCTTCGAGGCGAAATGGATTCACACTGTTGCACAGATAGATTCCGGCCTGTTCACAAACCTTGCGCACCTGCATCAAGGCATCATCAAAATCACCTTCGATTTGCAGAGTTGTTGCCCCGTAATCGAGTGCCTGTGAAAGTTTCCCGTAGGCAATTTTCCCGGAGCCGACGAACACCACCACATTGAACAACCCGGTCGTCCCGCCGTAAATGGCCAACGAGGCTGATGTGTTTCCCGTTGATGCACATGCCGTTATTTTCGCGCCGACCATTCTCGCATGCGTCGAAGCGGCTGTCATTCCGTTATCTTTGAAACTGCCCGACGGATTCATTCCCTCGTACTGAAGGTACAATCCCCCTGCGTTGATGC
>JALTOP010000530.1 GCA_027000105.1 Planctomycetaceae bacterium
CATTCAGAGGGTTGCGGGCAGAGCCGTGGACAAACATCAGTTTCTCTTCACGGCGGATGCGGGGAAGCTCCCCCAGAAATTCCCACCGGCGTTCGTTTTTGGCCGAGTTGCCTGTTTCCAGCTGCTTTCTTGTCCAAAAAATGGCCCGTTCCGCCCCGGCATTGAACCCTTCCGGATCGAACAGGGTTGCCTGGTCGTGATTTCCAAGAATGGTGATTTCAGCGTTGTCAATCACCAGATCAATACATTCCCGCGGATTGGGGCCGTACCCGATGACATCACCCAGACAGTAGATCTTTTCGATCCCCTGAGACCGAATATCCTCCAGGACCGCCTCCAGGGCTTCCAGGTTTCCATGGATGTCGCTGATAATGGCTCTCAAGGGATTGTTCCTGTTACCTGAGGAAATTGCAGAGATCGCTCTCTTTCATTTCGTGAATGGCGTGTGGCTCAAACTCGTGCCCGAAACGGTTATTTTCCAGTTCAAGGGACGCCGTTTCCGACCACTGGCCAAGATGACCCACTGGCCAACATAACAAAGTAAACAGTGCAGTTTATCCAGACCATTTCCTTCTGGTCAACGATCTTGCACAAGAATACCGCAATCAGGCGGAATTTCCTTACCCACGGTCTCGATTTGCTTCCGGCGAACCCGTTTTCCGCCTGTGACGCATGCAATTTGCTTGATTGATCGATTAACGATAACCGTTCGCTGCCCGGCCGGCTCATTCTCAATTCATTCTCGACTCATTCAAAGTGGAATTCCGCGATCACGGCACTGTGATCGGACGCTTGCGACCAGACGGTGTGGCAATCGTCGAATCGAACCTGTTGATTCCCCCAGATTTGATCCAGCACCAAAACGGGCAGAATCCACGGCCAGGTGGGGGAATATCCTCGGCCTGCCACTTCGAACGCATTGACGCCCTGTTGGCGAACGGGCTGGAACAGGGGTGATTCGCTGGGAGTATTGAAATCGCCTGCAACAAGTACCGGATCGCTTCGGCGGGTTTCGAGCAAGCTGGCCAGCATACGGATCGCTTCGCCTCGCGGTAAATCGGGTCGACCATGAATATCGACAACCATTGTGATCAAACGGTGGCCGTCGAGAATGAGTTCGACTTCACGAACCTGTCCCTGCCACCCGATTCTTGCCGCCCGGACGGCTGTCGATGTTCCTCTGGTTAGCAGAACCATTTCTCCCCCGAGAAGCGAAATGTCGTAGTCCGGAAAATGCTTCTTCCAGAAAGCTCGCATTGTTTCGGTCGGGGGACCTGCTTCAACCAACGCAATGATATCTGCCCGGTGTTTGGACAATTCCCGGGCGATGTTTTCCCAACCGTGTCGTCCGTGACACGTATTCCATAATAACAGGCTGTATCTTTTGGGTTGTTGCAGACGGTTCGGATCTTTCTGGCTGAGTATTCGATGCGATCCGGCACATTGAGCCACAACGAGAGCCATCACACACCAGGTAGCGGCTGTCCGATAACGGCGAACAAGGCCCATATACAGCGCTATCACCCCCGCAGCGAGAAACAGCAGAATACCGGGTGAGACATAGTAAAGAACCGTAACAAAAGCGAAGGGGCTCAAGTCGCGAACAGTCAACCGTACCAGCACGGCCGCTATCCACACAAACATGACCAGCGGATACAGATGATCGCCCCACGAAGCAAACCACGAAACAGTGGTCTCGGATCGTAAAGAACGGGATTGATGGGAACTCATGCCAAAACCGAACGTCTGAAAAGCAACAACACGAAACAGCGTCCAACCTTTGGTGGTTGAATTGAATCGTCTGTTGCAGCTTACGAAGTTGTTACTGCTGCCAAACTTCCCGATCGACGTCGGACGACTTTCGCTCTTTTTTCAAGCTGAAACGTCCGTAATAGCGGTTTTGTCAATCGTTGTAGGCAGCACGACGTAGACGACGTCCGATGTCGCTGCAAGAAAAACTGCTGTCTGAAACAGGGCTTTCCGTAAGAAACCCCGCAGACTCTCCCGTTCGATATTCATCGACACCAGATGAACAGCCACTTCAACTATAACCGGACAATTCCGTTTATGCCAGAATTTCCGGAACTAATTTTCCTTCCAGGTCGGTCAATCGGTATTCGCGACCGGAATAAAGGTAGGTGAGCCGTTCATGATCGAATCCCAGTAGATGCATGATTGTCGCCTGCAAATCGTGAACATGCACCTTGTTTTCAACTGCCCGGAAGCCGAATTCATCGGTGGCTCCGTGGACAAATCCCCCCTTGACTCCTCCTCCGGCCAGCCAGGCGGTGAATCCGTAGTGGTTGTGGTCTCGCCCATTGAT
>JALTOP010000531.1 GCA_027000105.1 Planctomycetaceae bacterium
GCATTAATTGTGCGGGTAAAATCATTCAGATAAACCAGTCGGGGATCGGACTCCCGCACGTTCGGTTCCGGCTCGTTGTAGGCAACGTGACCGTGAATTCCGATCCCACCGTAGGTGGTATCAATTCCGCCGAGAGATGCGATACGCTCTTTCAATGTCTGCACATTCGATTGATCCGGGAAAATCAACTGCCTGGCGGGAATCATGAAATTCCGCTTCACATTGCTCGAAAACTGTTTGTTGAATGTGTAGCGAAAACTGAGCGGATGATCGGCTGGCAGCACGATGCCGTTATCGTCGCACTGTTCATCCATCATGAAAAACCAGCACTTTTTCAGGCTGATCTTTTCGTCGTTAATTATCCGGGCCAGGATCGGATACTGCCCCACCGGACCGACCGGCAGGATCAGTTTTGTTGTTCGGTTCTTCGCGTTGTTTGCTTTGATCTCGTTTGCGATTTCTTCGGCAAAGTGTTGATGAAGCGCGTCGATATCGGAACAGATTACCAATTTCTTCCCGGCCCGTTTTTTCATTTGGGCAGGTGAAAGATTCAACAACTTTCGAATTTCTTCCTGACGTGTCATAACGGGATTGCATCATTCGTAAAACAGAGGATTCGCCGAGCGAATCGTCGGTGAAATAAAACGGAGTCTGTCCTCTCCCGTTTGGTTCGGACAGCGGCCTTTGTATATCATATCTACGCATCTACATTTCGACTCTACATGACTCTGCGTGACCTTGCACTATGCCCCGGTTCTGTTACAGGGTGGAGTAGTCGATCGGTTTTGTACAATCGAGGCTCTGTTCAGCCGGGGGCATCGGGTATTTCAAGCCTGTGGCGCAGTTGAACAGGACGGCTGTTTCATCCGGGCTGACCCTTCCGCTGGCAACTTCCTGTTTCCAGGCGGCGTAAGTTGCTGCCCCTTCCGGACACATCAGGAAACCTTCCTTCTGGGCAACTTCGTCGCGTCCGGCAAGAATCGCATCGTCATCAACGGTAGTTGCGAATCCACCACTTTCCCGAACCGCTCGCAGAATCAGGAAATCTCCAACAGCAACAGGAACACGAATTCCTGCCGCGACGGTATGAGCATTTTCCCACAACTCGGCATGTTCGGTTCCCTCTTCAAAGGCTTTCACAATCGGAGCGCAACCGCTCGCCTGAACCGCAACCATGCGGGGCAGTTTTCCGGTCAGCCAGCCGATCTGTTTCAATTCGTTGAACGCTTTCCACATGCCAATCAATCCGGTGCCTCCCCCCGTGGGATAGAAGATGACATCGGGAACATTCCAACCGAGTTGATCTGCCAGTTCCAGTCCCATCGTCTTTTTCCCTTCGATGCGGTAAGGTTCCTTCAGGGTCGAGAAATCGAACCAGCCCATCGCTTCTTTCCCATCACCGACAATGCGACCACAATCGTTGATCAACCCGTTGACACGCCAGACTTTTGCCCCCTGGGCAGCGATTTCACGTACATTGATTTCGGGAGTATCATCCGGGCAGAAGACATACGTTTCGATATCGGCTCGCGTTGCATATGCTGCCAGTGCTGCGCCGGCGTTGCCATTGGTGGGCATCGCAATTTTTTTGATCCCCAATTCCTTGGCCATCGAAACGGCCAGACACAACCCACGCGCTTTGAACGAGCCGGTCGGCAGTCGCCCTTCATCTTTTACGATCAGTTCGCCTGCCCCGGCTTGCAGCTTTGATAGCGAAACAAGCGGCGTGTGGGACTCGCCCAGACTGAGCACATTTTCAAGTTTACGCACGGGAAGAAACTCGCGATATCGCCACAAATCTGGCGGACGTTTGGCGAGATCATCTTTGCTGACAGCCGCTGCAATCCCTTCCAGATCGTAACGAACCAACAAAGGTTTGCCCGCTTTGGAAAGACCGTGTAGCCGATCCGCTTCGTAATGATCCCCCTCCATGCCGCATTCAAGGTGGGTGACAAAGGTGGGGCGTTCAGTTGTGATGTTTTCGTTCGTGTGCATTTTATATGTCTTACTTGTCAAGAGTGAAGGTTGTGGATGTTGCGATCACTGGATGTTGTAGTCGCTGCTGTGGTCACAGAGTACACCCTGGATGTGATGCACGCTGTAGAGCAAATGAATCATCTCTATGATTGCGGTGTTGCGTCCCAGGCATCCTGGAATATTTTCTCGCCCATGTTTGTGTACGGGTTGCGGAAACTGTCTTCATAAACGGCCATACCCGCTGTGATACAGTGAGCGCCATCGACCGAAGCATTTCCAATTTGCGAGGCATTGCGAATCGCAGCTGCAATAATCTCGGATTCATACCCGAAATTTTCGAGCAT
>JALTOP010000532.1 GCA_027000105.1 Planctomycetaceae bacterium
TAATCATGGGGGGCCCGGACACGATCCGGACACCTGCCCGTTCTGCAGACGAAAATACAAGGAAACAGTTGCGGTCATCCAGTCTGTTGACGAGAAAGGAAACGTGATTCCCTTCGATGCGAAAACATTGTTCGGTCTTGAAACGGGAGACCTGGTTACAGTCAAGGGAAAAGGAGAAATTGACGAGTCCGGCATTTTGAATGTAAAAACATCTGCCATCTACATCCACCCCCGGCAATAGTGCTCCGTCGGGCTTTATTTGACGAGTTCCTTATTTGTCGGGTTGTGTTTTGTCAGTCTGTTGTTTATCAGTCTGTAACCTGGGAAGTTCGCTGCTCTACCGCCCTTTCAACGGCGGTTCTCAGAATATTTCATGATCACTGCAATGGCAGGATCTTCTTCGCCGAGTCACTGAACCGAATTTTTCCAGAAGGGACGGAGCCGGTGAGCAGAAGAACCCGCTTCAATAATGAAAAAGGGACAGCCCGTAGAGTTGTCCCCTTCAACCTCAGATTGTTCTTCAAGAAATGCTCTTGATTAGTTGAGAGTCTTGTCCCCTTTCTTCCAGTTACAAGGGACGAGCTTTTCTGTCTGGAAAGCATCAAGAACCCGCAGCACCTCTTCGACATTTCGCCCGACACTCAAATCGTGAATGGCCAACCAGCGAATCACGCCTTCCGGATCGATCAGAAAGATACCTCGGTAGGCAATCCCCTTCTCTTCCAACAAAACGCCATAGTCTTCCGAAAGCTTGTGATTGGTGTCGGCCAACATCGGATATTTCAACTTTGCCAACTCGGGATGACTGTCGCACCATCCCTTGTGGCTGTAAACGCTATCGGTACTGGCTGTCAACAGGGCACAATTACGACTCTCGAATTCTTCCAACGCATCGTTGAATGCCGTGATTTCAGTCGGGCAAACAAAAGTGAAATCAAGGGGGTAGAAAAACAGACATACCCACTTCCCCTTCAAATCATCCGACTTGATTGTAACAAACTGATCGTCTGTATTGTCTTTGGTGCGATCGTAAGCCTGAACTTCAAACGAAGGGGCCGGTTTCCCAACTTGTGCTGCCATTTTTCTCTCCTGTAGAACTGCTAAAGACGATTTGATTCAAAATGAAACATTTTGGTAGACTGCTGCATCGGCAAATTCGATCAGAGAGCGCTCCCGATCAAATCTGTATCAAGGAGTATAGCCCCCTCGTTCAGGCATTCAACCCTGCTCGAATCGGTTTTCTCGAAAGAAATTTGTCCGAGAGATTCCTGACTGGAAATGAATGGGAGCTATTGAGACGCAGATGGATGAACGAAATTCGGAGAAGCGGGAAATCACACTTGCCTTGGGCGGTGGTGGAGCGCGTGGCTTGGCCCATTTGGGAATTATCGAAGTTCTGATCGAGCAGGGATATTCCATTCGGCGAATTGTCGGCGTCAGCATGGGGAGTCTTGTCGGTGCAATGGTCGCCACTGGCGATGAACCTGCCAAAATCCGGAAGAAAGCGCTGCATTATCTGCTTTCGGAGCGGTTCAAGAAACATCAGCAAGCACTGTTCGGTATGGGGAGCAACTCAGCAGACCAGTCAACCGGTTACTTCTCATGGTATTACCGTATTGAAGAATTTCTGAAAGCGAATCGCCTGTTTCGCCGAATCGTGACGCAGCCCGGTATGCTGCCGGGCATCCTGCTTGAAGATGTCATGAAAAATCTCGTCGAAGAGAAGAATATTGAACAGCTCCCGATTCCGCTTTCTGTCGTTGCCGTCGATCTCGTTTCCGGGCATCAGGTGATTCTTGAACATGGCCCTCTCCGGGAAGCTGTGCGCGGCTCTTCTTCTCTGCCGGGAATATTTCCCCCCGTTCCATTTAATGAATTGCAATTGTGTGATACCGGGACTTTCTGTTCGTTACCGGCCCGTATCGCGCGATCTTACGGTCATGTTCCCGTGGTCGCTGTCGAAGTCAGCAGCGACGTTGTTCCGGGGATTCGATGTCACACCGCTCTGGATGTGCTGATGCGCGTCGACGAAATTGGCGAAAACTATTGGCGAAAACAGGTTCGCCACCGAGCCGACCTGCTGATCAGGCCAAATGTTTCTCAAGTCCCCTGGTACGATTTTACCGCTGCGGAGTATCTGTTCGATCTCGGTCGAAAGGCCGCCCAGCAGTCGATGAGCCAAATTGAAAAGCTGTTCGAACAATAGCCTTTCTCAATATCGCAAACTGAACCGCAGTCCGAACCGTAGACTGGCCAAATTCAACGCGATGTCGGTAATTCCGTTTGGAATAGATATCCCGACTCAAAAATGCCCA
>JALTOP010000533.1:0-978 GCA_027000105.1 Planctomycetaceae bacterium
CCGCCAATGTAAGCGACCATAAATTTTATCACTGGGCAATAACGCATAAAATTCATTTCAGAAAATCATATTCCCAAGCCTATGGAATGAAAATTCCAAAGGAAAAAGAGTCAAAAAAGCAGCAGAAACACTGGTTTTTTGCCGAACATTGACTAAAATATCCGCTCGATGATCGACATTCAGGGGGATTAGCTCAGCTGGGAGAGCGTTTGGCTGGCAGCCAAAAGGTCAGGGGTTCGAGCCCCCTATCCTCCACTTCCATAAGTGCTTATCGGGCGTAGGCTTACGTCACTCGCCGCGGAATGCTTGCGGCATTCCTGCAGAACGCCGGTGCGATGCGGTGGTAACTACACACTTTACTGCCATTCGTTTGAATCGATGCTGGGCGTATCTGTTGTTGCTTCCCACGAAATACCGGAAAACGTCACACATCCATTGCTGCTTGCAGCACGACACACTTTCGACGTGTTCAGTACCCTGAATTGCTTTGAAAGTGCTGCGAATGAAAGGCGTTATCTCATGGCTCGCAAAGCGCCGCTCCCTCATACCTTCACCACAAGGCATCTGGTCAGGCTTGCACTCGCATCAACGAGAAAATGGTCTATCTCGGGGACTATGATTCCAGGGAAAGCTATGTAGTGTCCGCTGTGCGGGTCATGTTGATGTTACCATATCGCTATTATAGCTACATGGAGTTCTTCGCTTGCACTGCGCATGGTGGGGCATTCTCATGCCTGCGAAACAGAGAAACGGTTGGTCATCCGACTTGCTGGTTGTCTCGGTTAATGATTTGCTCCACGACTCTGTGAGCTGTGTTTATTATGGCTATAGTGCCGGGGTGGCCAATACCGGACGGCTTGCGCCGTGCCGCTTGCAATGTCTGACCGTTACGAGAAAAGGGTATCGCGCAAAGACGCGAAGACGCAAAGGAAAGAAAAAGAGAAGAAAAATATTTTCATAATGGATTACATGCGGCTT
>JALTOP010000533.1:988-6171 GCA_027000105.1 Planctomycetaceae bacterium
ATGGAAAACTCCTGGCGCCTTTGCGGCTTGGTGTGGCGAGTCGCTTCGTATTACAAATGGTTAAAGTTTACGAACGGTGAGAAAACTTTGAAAATCCCAGTTTGGTTACGGCCATCAGAATGAATTAGCCGTGCCGGGTTTTCTCTGCCTCTGTGGTCAATTTATGATCCGGTTTGGTTCCGGCAAGATCATGATGTGCGTATGGTTCTTGCGACAATGAAAACCCGCGGGCTGGAGCTAATAATATTACGGTTCCGGTCTGATACACTTGGGGTGACGAAAAGAGTGACGAAAATGTTGGTGTAGGTGAAATAGATCACCAACAGGATGTCACTTCTTTTTTTATCCTGCTATGATCAGGAATACCGTCCTTCGTCTGTTCGTCCAGGAATACGCATATGGGGATAGGAAGTGCATCGAAAACATGTCGTTATTGTTGGAGCCGGCCCGATCGGGTTGGAAACCGCCGTTCAGGCGAGTGAAGCAGGGTTTAAGGTCACACTTTATGAAAAGAGGGAAGTTGCCCACAATCTTCGACTGTGGGGACATGTCCGCCTCTTTACCCCGTTTGGAATGAATGTCTCTCCCCAAGGAATACAACTTTTAGCAGAATCAAATGCAGCACTTCCTTCCAGCGATGCGCTTTTGACAGGGCGGGAATTCGTCAAGGTGTATCTCGAACCGTTGGCCAATGCTTTGCGAAAACGCATTACCATTCATGATAACTGTTCTATTCGGGCGATCTCCCGTGGAGATTTACTGAAAGGGGAAGCGATTGGATGTCGAGAATCGCAGCACTCGAAATTTCGCCTGCTGGTAGAACAGAACGGCCGGGAGTCGGTTGATACGGCTGATCTTGTTTTTGATTGCACCGGAGTCTATCCAAATCAAAATTGGCTCGGAACGGGAGGAATTCCCTGTCCGGGAGAGCGATCTGTTCAGGACCGAATTGAGTATTCCCTTCCCGATTTGAACGGAGATGCCGCAAAGAAATATCGAGGAACAAGTGTGCTCGTTGTCGGTTCCGGTTATTCTGCGGCTACCACGATTTGCGAATTGGCCAGCATCGCTAATCAATCACCAGGCACAATAATTCATTGGGCGACACGCCGTTGCGATCCACAGGGGCCGATTAGTCGTGTGAAACATGATCCACTGCCGGAACGTGATGAACTCGCCAGGCAAGCCAATCGACTGGCAACAGGGCAGGGCAGGGCGATCCGCTGGCATCGAGGCTACGTTGTAGAGCATCTTCAGCTTCATCAGGACGGCACGCATATCGTTGCCACTTTGAGATCGCTGGAGAAACCGGATTCGCAATCAATACGGACAGAACAGATAGAAGTCGGACAGATTGTCGCCCAGGTGGGGTATCGTCCCGATCGAAGCCTGCACGATGAGTTACAGATTCACGAGTGTTATGCAACTTCAGGGCCGATCAAACTGGCCGCTTTTTTACTGGGACAACAGGGAACTGATTGTCTTTCAGTTCCAGCCTGCGAAGCAGATACCTTTCGGAATCCCGAACCTGGATACTACATCCTCGGTTCCAAAAGTTACGGCCGGAACACGCAGTTTCTCATGCAGACCGGCTATGAACATGTCGCCAAAGTTTTCCGTGAACTCTCCGCGGCATGCCAATCCTCTCCATCCATGGTATGAATAAAACGAAAAGGGAACATGTTGTTACAACCGACAGTACCAATGGCTTCGCTGGATGAACTCTGGTTCCAGGTTTCAGGAACACTTTGTAATTTGAAATGCGAACACTGCTTCATCAGTTGCAGTCCCGTGAACGACACATTCGGCTATCTGTCGTATGAGCGTGTCATGCGGATGCTGCAGGAATCAATCGAACTGGGAGTGAAAGAGTATTATTTTACAGGTGGCGAACCTTTTCTCAATCGGGAACTGATCCCGATGATTGAACAGGTTCTGAAGGTGGGCCCGGTTACCGTATTGACCAACGGTACGGTTCTCAAGGCGGACTGGTTGAAGCGTCTTCAAACAGCGGAACAGAATTCACGGTACAGCCTTGAGTTCCGGGTTTCGATTGATGGGCCGACGCCCGAAATGAATGATCCAATTCGTGGAGAACGAACTTTTCAGCGGGCGATGAACGGTGTTGCAATGCTCTGTGAATATGGTTTTCTTCCGATCATCACAATCACACGCACCTGGGAGGAGACCGAAGAAGACGCGATTCTCGACTCGTTCCGCGCAGTTTTGAAAGAACATGGGTACCACCGTCCCCGACTGAAAGTATTGCCCCGTTTGAAAATGGGCGGGGAGGAGAAGCGGACAGAGGGCTACACCCCACTGGAACGCATCACACCTGAAATGATGGAGGGATTTGATGTCAGTCAACTGTTATGCAACCACAGTCGCGTTGTGACGGATCGTGGCGTTGCTGTCTGTCCAATTTTGATAGAATCGGAATCCGCCCAGATGGGCGAGACGTTGAAGGAATCTCTGGTGGATTTCCCGCTTCTCGAAGGAGCGTGTTATACCTGTTATCAGTACGGTTCCATTTGCGCCAATCCCTCATCGAAAAAAGTTGAAGCCTGAAAGTTCGCCGCATGATGAATGGTAAAATCGCCTTTTTTGGGGGGATATACAACAACTATCTGGCCCTGGAGACAGCGATCGCCGATGCACATGGTCGCGACATATCGCAGATCTACTGCCTGGGTGATCTGGGAGCGTTTGGACCACACCCCGATCGCGTCTTTCCGTTGTTGATTGAAAATGGGATTCAGACGGTTCAAGGAAATTACGATCATAGCATCGGCCATGCTTTGGAAGATTGCCAATGCGGTTACTCCGATCCCAGGGATAATCATTTTGCCTCGCTCAGTTACGCTTACACACTTGAGAATACGTCGCCGGAGTACCGAGACTGGATGAAACAGCTTCCTGCAGAAATCCGATTTACCTGGCAGAATAGATCAGTGCTGCTTTGTCACGGTTCCCCCAGAAAAACAAATGAATTTCTTTGGGAATCGACCACCAGTACCGCATTTTTGGAACGTCTGGCCGACGAGCAGGACGCAGATATCATCTTGGGCACACACACCGGCTTACACTGGCACCGCAGATTGGAGAACGACCGTCATTTTATCAATGTGGGGGTTCTTGGACGACCGGAAAATGACGGAACAACCAATGTCTGGTACACCGTGTTGAGCGTGGAGGAAGAAGAAAAGAGACCGGAGAACAGCAGTGTCTCAGTCGAGTTTATTCCCGTCCGGTACGACTACGAAAAACTGGCTTGGGAGATGGAAGCGGAGAATATTCCCGAAGAATTCATTGAAACGATTCGCACCGGTTGGTGGACAACATGCCTGGAAGTACTTCCTGCCAAAGAACGTCGAGCGGGAAAGTATTAATCCTTACCGCCTCTGTGTGTCTTACTCATTCGCTTTTTCAAGTTCAGCTTCAATCGACTGGATTTGATCGCGCAGCGCAGCCGCCTCTTCATATTTTTCCGATTCAACCGCAGCGGTCAATTCTTTGCGCAATTGAATCAGGCGGTATTGGTTTTTGCTATCCAACGGGGCCCGTTTCGGGTATTTGCCTCGATGCACGGTATCGTTGTGGATGTTCTCCAGTAGGGGGATCAGGCGATCCCTGAACACAACATAGTCGTGCGAACAGCCAAGTCTTCCCCCTTCGCGAAATTCCCGATAGGATATACCGCAGTTGGGACAGCGAACCTCATCCTCTGCGGCAAGTTCATCTTCAACGTTCGATTCCGGCAGAAAAACTTCCGCCAGACTCTCTTCCGGTGAGGGGGAGTTCGGCTTGCTCATGTAATCATGAAAGTGTTGTTCGCAGAAATGCAACTCACTGACATTGCCTTCTTTCAAGGCGGTCACATGATAAACTGCAGGTTTGGAACAGACCGAACACTGTTTCATTATTCATTACCAGTGGATTGTAGGGAAAATCGAATCTCATCGCGTCCGGATCGCATCAACCGGACAAACAGGCAACCTGGCCCATAACCGTGCGATTCCAACTGCCTGTTGGTAACTGCGCGATCCCCTGATGATTCCAGATCACCTATCGCGACTGTCACCATTGTACCCGGCGAATGGATATTTGTCGCCTCCTGAATAATACTTTTTTCCCCTGATTCTGTTCTACCGACTCTGTTCAAGCAACAGACGTAAATAGGAACGCCGTTCGACATCCGGTCCTAAACCGAACTGTTGAGCCAACTGCAAAATCTTGTTGCGGATTGCTTCCTGTTCCGACTCGTTCACACAACATTCCAGTTCGACATACCAGCCCAGGTTTTTGACGTTATCAAGGACTATTTCATACTCTTTTTCTTCAAAAGAGAAACGGTATGTGTGACGGACTTTGTGGACCGGTTGAACAGCCTGAAAGCCGAGTTTCTCCAACAGAGATTGCATTTGGAGGGCGGAATCCTGTCCGGATCCAAAGATCAGTTCAATTTCCTGGCGGGTTTTTGTTTCCTGATCGACAAGTGGCCCTTTGTAAGTGAGTCGATTTTCCGATCCAATACGGCGAATCCGAAACGCTTCGTCTGTTTCGCCAAAATCACGACAGGGATGGCTCAGATAAATATCCTCCTGTTCGAGCGTACCGATGAATTCAGCTCGATTTTCCTGAAGTATTTTGCGAAACCGATTGACATCATCCAGCCTGTATTTTACCTCAACTTCGTATTGCATGAATAGCTTTCGACTTAATCCCGAATGAATGCTCCAACTGGCCAGTGGGATGCTCAAGAAGTCTGGGCAAGTTGAGCGTAGATTTCCCGAAGATATTCCCAGGTAAACAGGCCGGTGTTGTGTCCATCGCTCCAGGTGATTTTTACCGCGTAATTGCCGATGAGTTCCAGTTTTTGAGGATGAACGTCTTCGGGAGTGTCATCGGGAAAATAGGTTCGTTGTCCTGTCATTTCATTCACACAGGCAGCACAAGGGCAACTACCTCGAAGGTGTCGAAACGGAACGAAGACAGCCAAGGCATCGTCTTTCCACTTCAACTCCAGAACCTGTCGTTTCAAGTGGGCGCGGAGTTCACTCGGTGGGGACATCATGGTGCAGTTAGTCTTTCCCCCGATGGACAATTTTTTCCCAGTACTTGGCGAAATCGAACTTGGGGCTGTTTTCGAAATCGTGACATTTCCTGCAGACCTGCTTCTCGGC
>JALTOP010000533.1:6181-11524 GCA_027000105.1 Planctomycetaceae bacterium
GCCGTTGCAGCATCAAGCTTCATTTCTTTTCTCGCTTGAACAATATCACCGGTACTTTTTCGGGTTTGCATGAATTTGCCTTCCATTTCGACATGATGGCTACCCGGCCCGTGACAATTTTCGCAGCCCTGGCCAACCAGGTGGGGCGTTTCTGTTTTGTTCACAAAGCCCGATTCGTACCGAAAAACTTCTCGCGGTTCCCAGCCCACCGTGTGGCAGCAAAGGCATTCAGGATCATGTAGACGCGAAATCCATTTCGTTTCGGTGTAGTTTTCCGGCCCATGAATCAGCGTTCTTGTGGCGTGGGCATGTTTTGTTTGCTTGAACTTTGCGGCTGCTTTCGTGTGACAAAGAGCACATTTTTCTGTACCCACAAATTTGTATCCCGAAGGATGCGGGACGGCCGGTTCGTTTTCTACAATCTGCTGTTCCCGCAGCAAATCCTGATAGAACGCCATGTGTTCTTCCATTTTGGGAGTTCGGTGAAAGCGTTTTTTATCCAGATCGACCAACTCATAACGGAACTTCTGCTTGGCGTTTTCCGGAAAGTAGCCCAGAACTCCCGCATATTTTCCCTTGCGCCCCGCCTCAAGAACAAGCGTCTTTCCCTGTGTCTCGGGGACTCCCGAAGGATCTTCCGGCCCACCTGCTGTCAGACAGATATCGAAATCGGGGAACACGTTGAGAATTTCCCTGGTTTCTTCTTTCGTCGAATGAGAAAGCAAAACGAGCAACTCGCATTCAGCCTTTTTCAGCTCCTCGACCGCAGGTTTGAGCGATTCGATCGGGTCTTCCACCTTGAGTAAATCACTGGCGGAATTGTTCCCTTCCGGGAAAATTTGTGAACCGTATTTTTCCCCGAGAATGGCTGTCACCCCGATTTTGGTTCCACCGACCTCAATGACACGAAAATGGGCGGGTGAGCCGATATCAGGAGTGTTGTAAAAAATAACATTGGCGGAAACAAAAGGAAGTTTTGTCTTGGGATCAACCGAGTTGGAAACGAGCGAGAAAAGGTAATCGACCTGCAGTTTCAATTCCGATGGTCCCAACGCCATCGCCTGGTACCCCATATCAGTCAGCGCACTGTAAAGTACGCCAAATTTCAATTGATCCTGTTTGCGGCTACGTTTGAGAGTATCTCCCAGTTCCAGACCAGTCACCGCCCACTGTTTATCTTCACGCAGTTGCCTGAACAGATCGGCTCGACGGGAAATCCCTCCTGATTGGGTTTCAGAGCATCCGCAGGGTTCCATGTAACCGTGCTGTTCGCCCGTGAAAACGATCGCCAGCTTCGGTTTCTCCCACCCTTCAACAAGAACCTTGCTTTTGGTTGAAATGGGCCGAACACTGTTTTCCCGTCCCTTTTCCTTTTCCGTGGAACTTTCTTGCGGCTTTGGTTGACATCCGAGAAGAAAGAACAGGCCAAGCAGTGGAGTAACCACCCAACAGGAGCAGCACTCAGAAAGAGTTTTAGACATCGAAGGACAATCCTTTGTGCAGATCAGTTCTGGTTCCTCAACCGGTTCCAATTGATAATTAAAGGGACAGATGCCGAAAGTCGATCAGAAGGAGACCATCAACACGCGGATGTCCATTGTACCAACGATCGGGCTGTTGGTCACTACCTTAATACGAGCGGGGTTGTGTTTGTAAAATTGGGAAGGTGGCGCATCGGGCGGCACTTCGATCGTCAAAATATACCGCTCACGTTCCTCCGCCTGGAACTTTTCATCTTTTTGTAAAGTTACTTTCAGAAAATCGGGAGTGCTGACCACCTCCTTGATTTCAATGGTTGGCCCCTTGTTGTCCTTGACGAACATGGAAATTTTGGCTTTTTTCCCTTTTTTTGCAGGGAATGTCCTGAAATCCATGGTCATTTTGGCGGACGTCCATCCGGGAGGCCCCACCAGTTTGAACGGACCGGAATAGTATCCTTCAACTGTAAAGCTCGCCGGTTTGACGACCTTTTTCCCTTCTTCATTCACCAGAAATTTCAGTTCAATTTTTTCAGAGAACACTCCCAGAGGAGAGCCGGGGGCAACTTCTCCCTTAATGAGGTATCCCTTCTTTATGTGATCTTCCTCCAGTTCTTTCCGATCCATCGGCGTTAATTGGACCGAAACAAGAGGGTTCGAACAACTTGCTTCCTTGAATTCGACTTCTTCCTGGACTCGTGAAGTGACTTTGCCGGAAAACTCTGTCGGTTTATCACGATTCATTTCTCCCAGATACCAGACTCCAGTAGGCGTAATATCAAAAAGAGAATCGACACGCCCCGCAACTGTCAGGGCAATTTCCTCATTATTCGGATCGTTGGTTTTCAAGTATGCGGCCTGGCTGAAATTCGGATCCAACGCCTTGGGTGTCCACTCCAGATCAACCTTTGTCGATTCTCCCGGAGCCAACTCTTTCTTTTTGAGCTCCGCCATGGTGCATTTGCAGGTGGAACGATCATACTTCAGCTTCAGCACGCCTTCGCCATCATTGCGAATCGTAAAGGTATGTTTCAGAGTTTGATCGACCTGCATGGAACCGAAATCATATATTCCATCCACGACAACAGCCTTCGGAGGCGGCCCCGATACTTTCAACTCGGGGTCACCCTCTTTCTTTGCCTGCTCCTTGACCGGCAAGTCATCCTGGCAACCAGAGGAAAAGAGGAACACCGTCAACATTAAAAAGTGAACATACCGTTTCTGTGACATTCTACCTGTGTCCATTAAAACAAAAAACATGTCCGGCTGGGCTATTTCCACAGCTACAACCAGGGGGAAAATATGTCAATTTAACGAAATACCGGATATCTGTTTACGCTCCCACGATAAAAACGGGCTTATTGAAGAAATTATACCGGATGACGATCCGCGCCCGCTCGCAAAACAAACACGCAGAGCGCTCACGGAGCATACCGAACATTCTGAAAGACGTCCATTTCTGAAAATCGGATCAGACCAGGCCGATTCGAGCAAACCGGGCGGGGCGCCTGTTCCCCTGTCGTTGCTACGTTTCTCAGTCTGGATTGTTGGGAATTTTACTCTTCTTGCGAGTCAATTCCAGCAAAATGGCCTGTTCCTTGTCAGTAAACAGACGGTCTGTATGTCCATGTTTTTCGTTGATTTCATTTAATTCTGCCGCTTTCTCAGCAGCGGCGGCCATTTTTTCCTTCCCGCCGAGCAGGCCATACAATCGGGCCAATTCGAGGTACAGATGAGATTCGTTCGGGTATCGCTCGATCGCCTGCTCCTGATACTGGGTGGCGACTTTCAATTCTTCGACATTATGAGTCCAATCGTAAAGTAACCTTGCTATCCGGGCGCGTTCGCGATAACCGTGATAATTGACCGGGTCTCGCTTGATATATTCCGTTATCGCTTCATCGGCCTGCTTCAATTGCTCAACACTTCGAGTTTGTGTCGCACTGCGTTCATATAATTGGGCGAGCATCATCCACGGTTCAGGATTGATCTGATCCTGGTGGGTCCACTGCTTGAGAATACGTTCCGATTCATTCAGCGACCGTGATTCATACAATTCCGCCTGGGCAACCCCTTCCGCAAATTTGGGAGCTACCGCGGTGAACCAGCATAAAACCGTCAGTAACACGCCGATTCCCAATCCAACCGGTAGGTAGATCCGATCAGACATCCTGATTTCTTTCGGAGAACTGAACTGCCCGACAGAAAAAATCAGCAGAAGTTGAATGACAAACGGCATCGAATACCCTCCTGCTCCCTGCAGATGCAAAAACAACGCTGTTGCGGCACAAAGCAGAAGAAAGAGGGAAAGCATCGCCGGTTTCACGATTCTTGCCCAGGCAAAAGCAACCGCAGCGATCAGAATTCCCCAGCCGATCAATTCTTCAATCGGCAGCGCAAGCTCCGGCGACGAAAGAATTCCGGAAAACAGAACAACCAGAATTGTTCCTGTTGCGAGCTGTCTTGTAGAGGCCATCACATAAGTGTCGTCCCTGCAGGATGAACCTGATGCATCTCCCAGACAGACCCCAAACATTTTTTTTATCACGCAGAAAGAGAGGATCAGCAACCCGAGAAGCGAAACGAACCCGCCTTGCGACCAGGCATCGAGCCAGATGTTGTGTGGATCGAGAATCGCTTCACTCGATTCGGGGAGTTTGTATTGCAGATACACTTCCCGAAAATTCCCCGGACCCGCTCCGAACAGAAAGTGGTCGCAAAGCATGTTCCATGTGGCAATCCAGTATTCAATACGATAGCGGAACGACTTTCCCGCTTCTGTCACGACTTCGATATCCAACCCGCCGGTCATAAAGGCGACCAAAAACAGAACAGCCAGCAATACCGAGGTGAAAGCTCCAGCCAGGATATATTTCGGTTGCACACGAGTTGAGCGAACGGTTTTATAGAGAAACAGGAGTGATATTCCCGCAATCATTCCCAATAACGCCGTGCGAGATTTTGTCAACAGCAAGCAATACAAGACCAGGATCGACATCAACCCGGCAGCTACAATTTTCAACCAGAGTTGTCTCTGGATCGTCAACTCGAACAGAAATCCGATCATCAAAACGGCTGCCAGGGCAAGAACGCCTCCTAATGTGTTCGCCAATGCAAACCGGGCGGTCGGTTCACTGCTATTGTTCAAGCGGTTCAATAACCCCTTGCGCATTTTGTCATCCAGCGGGATGCCGTAATCGCTCATCTCTTTTTGCAATTTTGACTGCTTGCGCTGCAAACGAATTCTTTCACCTTCTGTTGCCCCGGCAATTTCCTGTTCCAGTTCCTCCCAACGCTGGGCAATCGGGTTCACGAGCGCCCGTTTTTCAGGATACGAAACATAATGCTGATAAATCCCAAGTCCGCTCATCTGAACAACAATTCCAAGCAGCAACACGATCGGCAGCATCGAACGGGTTTTCAGCATCAATTTTCTGATAATAAAAACCGTGATGAACGTACCAGTCGACTCCCAAAAACTGTACCACCCTGTGCGCAGGTTTCCGCCACGTATCGACAGCGCTATCAATGAGACCAGCGGCCCCAGAAATGCGAGCAGAAATAACGCAACATCGATCAGATCAATTGAAGCTGGAAATGCAATGCGATTTCGCATTCCGAGCCAGCATACAACGCTGAACAAGATCATCCAGAAAAAGACGAACAGAATTGTATCTCCCTGATGGGAAGATTCAGTCGGCATTAACATCCGCCCCAAAAACAGTCCCGTGCAGACAGTCAGCAGGATGGACAAAAGAGAATCGCTTGCCTCATCACGTTTCATCGATGAATCGGGACGATCGGCGGAGGCATCTGCCGGTTGCCTTTTCCGTTCTGTTGAACGCTTTTGGTGAGGCGCGTTCCG
>JALTOP010000533.1:11534-31046 GCA_027000105.1 Planctomycetaceae bacterium
CCGCTTACTCTTTGCCATTTTTCCCTCGTCCAGCTGTTTCGAGAATGGCAATAATGCACAGGACGCAAAGCGTCATCGCGATTACCGTCCAGGCGGCTGACCAGTCGGGGATCCGATACAAAAGCAGTCCCGCCAGTCCGGTTGTCAGCGTACATAAGTAAATCGTCAACACCGCATTGCGGCGGGAAAGCCCTAATTCCGTCAAACGATGGGAAAAATGATTCTTGTCGGGATGAAACGGACTCAAACCCCGCTTCAAACGAATGAACATCACCGAAGAAAAATCGTAAAGAGGCACAGCCAGAACGCAAAGCGGAGCCAGCATCACGTGCGTGTCCGACATGCTTTCATCGTAAAATGTTCCCAGAACCGTCATGCAGCCGAGCATGAAGCCCAGGAAAGTGCTTCCCGCGTCTCCCATGAAGATTTTGGCGGGTGACCAGTTCCATCTTAAAAAACCGGCACACGCCCCGACCATTACCAACAAAATTCCCGCGACCAACCAGCGGGGTTCGGAAGTTTGTGTCAGCATGATCGATGCAAAAAGGAGTGAGGCAATCAAGCTGATGCCCGCTGTCAAGCCGTCCATGTTATCCAGGAAATTGAGCGAATTGATCAACAACACCAGCCAGAAAACCGTCACGATCCACCCGATGGGAGCAGAGCCGATAAATAGTGACGCACGAACCCCGGCGGCGACAACACCAATCGCCACGCAGAACTGAATTCCGAGCCGCAGTTTCCAGGAAACAGGGTGAACATCATCGATTAACCCGGTGATTGCCAGGATTAAACCGGCGATCAGGATACCCCACATTTGCGGGGCACGATACAACACGCCCCCCAGTTGTTCGTGGAGCGTTTTGGGCAACCAGTCGGAGGGGAGCACTCCTTGAAGCATCAACCAGACAAAAAGATTCGCCAAGGCGAGCGGAAGAATAACACCGAGCACGATCCCGACACCTCCTCCCAGGGGCGTGGGATGCTCATGAACTTTTCGCTCAGCCGGGATGTCTACCAAACCACAATACGGCGCAACAAGGATCATCAATCGAGTGACGATAAGAGAAACAAGAAAAGCCGGCAACAAACAGCCGAGTACAAACCAAACGATCGCCAATCAACTTCTCCTGAAAAACATCACTATTGCGGAATCTGCAAAACTATTTTTTTCCCGGCTTCTTCTTCGTTTTTTTCTGTCGTGGTTTCCGTTTCGGGTAAACCGGATTCTTCGGCACCGAACCTGTGTCGTCCGGCACTTCCAACTCTTTGGCTAACCGTTCCAGCTCTGCGTGCAGTTCCGCCTGGATTTTCGCATACTCGGTTTGCCCATAAACAGAGTGCATTTCGTGCGGGTCTTTTTCCAGATCGTAAAGCTCCCATTCGCCAAGATTGTAAAAATGGATCAGCTTGTAACGATCAGTCCGAACGCCGCGATGTCGGCGGACCATGTGAGCGGTACGTCTGTCCGGTTCAAATTCGTAATACTGATAATAATGTGATTTCCTCCAATCTTTGGGCACGTTGCCTTTCAGAATCGGCACAATACTTCGGCCCTGCATATGGGGCGGAATCGGAACTCCAGCGACATCGAGAAACGTTTCCGCAAAATCGACATTCGAAACAAGTTGCTTCGAAACCTGCCCCGGTTTTACAACACCTGGCCAGCGCACCAGCAGTGGTTGACGGTACGACTCCTCATACATGAACCGTTTATCAAACCAGCCGTGTTCTCCCAGGTAAAAACCTTGATCCGACGAATAAACGACAATCGTATTCTCCGCCAGGCCACTTTCATCGAGATAATCGAGAACACGTCCGACATTTTCATCAACCGAGGCGATGCACCGCAGATAATCTTTGATATATCGCTGATACTTCCAGCGAACCAGGTCCTTCCCTTTCAGGTTCGCTTCACGAAAAGCCCTGTTCTTGGGATTGTACGCCGCGTTCCACACTTTGAGCTGTTCTGCGTTCAGATAGGGAGGAGGTGTCAATTTCAAATCGCGGGGCGTCATCGTTTTGGCGATCGTCATATCCTGCGTATGAGCTGCGGTTCCGCGCCCGGAATAGTCGTCGAATAAATTAACCGGTTCCGGAATGGTGACGTCATCGTACAAGTGCAGATATTTCGGCCCTGGTGCCCATTCACGATGCGGCGCTTTGTGCTGAAACATCAACAGAAAAGGCTTCGATTGATCGCGATCATTTTTGAGCCATTCGAGAGCCAGGTCGGTGATGATATCAGTTGTGTAACCTGTGTATCTTTTTTTGGTACGGTTCCCGTCGCCATGCTCATCCCGCAACATGAGAGGATTGTAATACGGCCCCTGTCCAACGAGCACTTCAGAATAACTGAAACCGGTCGGCTCCATATGTTCCCCGAGATGCCATTTCCCGATGATCGCTGTTTGATAGCCCGATTTTTTCAACAGCTTCGGGAATGTGACCTGTGTTCCGTCAAAGCAGTTGCCGTTGCGGTAGAAACCGTTTTTGTGACTGTACTTTCCGGTAAGAATGACCGCACGGGAAGGCCCGCAAATGGAGTTTGTGCAAAAGCAGTTCTCAAACCGCATTCCTTCGTTACCGATGCGATCCAGATTGGGCGTTTTGTTGATTTTTGAACCGTAACAGCCGATCGCCTGTGCGGCATGATCATCCGCAAAAATGAACAGAATGTTGGGACGCGACGCCGCTTCAATTAAAGAGAGCTTGCAAAACAGGCTGCAAAAAATAATTGAAAGAAACAGAGAACGATTGAACATAAATAATCTTCCCGAATTGATGACGGAGATGATTGACGGAGTTGCAACTCGTCAATCATGTCGATTTCAAAAGTCAAAAACAAGTCGTAAACAGCTGCGGAGAGGCTATTTATTCACCAGAGTTACAGCGCAAAACAGTTGGAAACCGATGCTCATGTTCATCCGAGGCGATTGCGATATCAGCAACCGAATTTCTGTTGATATCCGGGAAGTATTTACTCCGCGTCATCGCTTTTCAGTTTGTGAAGATACTGTGCCATCCGGGCTTCGTAGCCCCGATTGACTGGGCGATAGTATTCTTTCTCGATGCCGAGATACTCCTGGTCGAGCCAGCCTTTTTCCGTATCGTGAGGATACTGATAGCCTTCACCATGCCCCATCCGTTTGGCACCGGTGTAATGCCGATCTTTCAAATGTTTCGGAACCGGGAGTAATTGTTCGTGTTGCAGGTCGTGAATGGCCTCGTCAATGGCGATGTAAGACGCGTTTGATTTCGGAGCGCATGCCAGATAGGTGGCTGCCTGCGAGAGAATAATTCTGCATTCGGGCATTCCGATCATTTCAGTTGCCTGTGCCGCAGAGGTCGCCAACGTAATCGCCCGGGGATCGGCGTTCCCGATATCTTCCGCGGCGGATATCATCAATCGGCGAGCAATAAACCGAGGGGACTCGCCCGCTTCGAGCATTCGAGCGAGCCAATAAACAGCAGCATCCGGATCACTCCCGCGAATACTTTTTATCATCGCAGAAGCGGCGTCGTAATGTTCATCGCCGTGGTTGTCGTATCGAATGACTTTGCGTTGCAACGATTCTTCAATCACTTGAACCGAAAGTCGTCTCTGCTCTTTAGGAAGATTTTTCAGTGATAGAACCGCAATTTCCAACGCATTCAAAGCCCGCCTGGCGTCCCCATCGGCCGTGTTTGCCAGAAACTCCAACGCACCCGGTTCCACCTGTACTTCAAGAGAGCCGAGCCCACGTTGAGTATCGGATAGCGCCCGATGAAGAAGTTGAAGGATATCATCCAGTTCCAGCGGTTGGAATTCGAACAGATGTGAGCGACTCAGTAGTGGTGCAACCAGCGCGAAGGAGGGGTTGTCGGTGGTTGCTCCGATAAAAATGACTGTTCCCTGTTCAAGTTCAGGGAGCAAAACATCCTGTTGGGTTTTGGTGAAGTGGTGCAGTTCATCCACGAACAGAACCGTTCGCTGGCCGGAAGCGGCAAGTGCATTTTCAGCCTGCATCAGACCGGCGCGCACCTCTTTCACGCCACAGGAGGCAGCATTGAGAGCGATCCAGTTTGCGCTAACCTGTTTTGAAATCAACTGTGCCAGTGTTGTTTTACCGGTGCCGGGCGGGCCATAAAATATGAGTGAGCCAAGCGTCCGCGTTGCCAACAATCGAGGTAACAGGCAGCCTTCTCCCAGAAAATGTTTTTGCCCCGCGAAATCGTCGAGCGATTCAGGTCTCATCCGGGCGGCCAGCGGTTGCACCCGTTGGCGGTTTTTCTGCTCCATCTGATCAAACAGTCCAGCCATATTCAGTCCATGATGAGAGGGATCCAGCTCGCCGTTGGTTTCTTCCAGATATCGATACCAGCATCAGGCCGTCCCGGAAACAGTAGGGAACGTCATGAAATCAACATCGCTGGAACCGGCATTTCCATTGGGAGATGTTCAGGAAAGCCGGGATATCAAAACGAAAAGTCTCCGCCCTGCCGTTCAGACGAAATTTGTTCTGAACCCGCATCAAAAGGTGGGAATCCTGGCTCAAGTTCACGCGAACCGCGCCTTGGCGGTGCCATGCTCTCCTGAGCCGATCGCTCCCGCGGTAGAACTCGTAGGGCCAACAAATTAAAGTCCAGCATCGAACAGGGCAGAGACTTTATTTCTTTCTCCAACTACTATGCTACAATTGGAAACAGGGGGAAACAACCTTTTCGTTCCTGTCTTCAAGCTCATTCAACAAAATGGAAAAAATGCCGAAAAACAGAAACGATTCTGATGCATCAAGAGGACAAAAAAAGGAATTTCCCAGACAGGATGTCTCCCCATTGATAGAAGCATTTCGAATACTTTCCCACATTACAACGGCCATCATTTTGACAATGATCTGCGGGGGCCTTGGATATGCCATTGACAGATATCTGCACATAAAAGGCGTTACCGTAATCGGATTTCTCGCCGGTGGTGCATGGGCGTTACGTCAACTTATTACCGCTGTTTCGCGATAGCAGAGTGATAGGCAGAGCGGCAGTGCAAATCGCATCTGCAAAGCAATTCATGTGCCGAAATTGCATGCTGAAATCAACTCTGCGTACAAACTGGCAAACAGTTGCCTCGTCTTTTATTCCGATTCCGTGCTGTCCGAACTCGGTTTTGAGGTGGTTTTTGTGGAGAGGCAGACATCGCAGGCACTTTTCCCTTCTTGTCCGGGAATGTTGTTCATGCCACCACATGTGCCCTTCAGGCAACGATCGCTCATGATAACCCCAATGGCCAATCCGATAAAAGCGGCCGCAAAAACAAGAATTGCTGCTAGAAACGTTGCCATGTTTTATTCCTTTGTTTCAAGAAGAGGGAACTGTGGCGAATGTTCCACGATCAGTTCCCCTTCCTGTTCATAAATAAGATACACGTTCAGTCGATGATTTTGGGCGTACTCCCAGGCACGTTCAGGCCCCATCACCATCAGCGCCGTGGCTAACGCATCTGCCTGCATACAGGTTTCTGAAATGACGGAAACCGAATGGAGCAGGTGTGTCACAGGACGTCCGGTCCTGCTGTCGATTGTATGCGAAAACTTCTCTCCGTCTATTTGATAAAAGTTGCGATAGTCCCCTGATGTTGCCATTGCCCGGTTGTTCAATTCGATGATTTCAGTCACTTCCCGCCTGTTTTCAACCGGTTTTTCGATTCCCAAACGCCAAGCCGTACGATTATTTTTTTTCCCCCGAGCGACAACTTCTCCGCCGATATTGACCAGATAATTTCGATATCCCATCTCCGCAAGCAGTTCCGCGACTCGATCCACCGCATACCCTTTAGCGATCGCAGAAAGGTCAATTTTCAACGCGGCCTTTTCTTTTCTAATAGCCGGGGGGCTCATATGGACTCCCAGTTTTTCATATCCGACCACTTCCACTGTCTGTTTGATGAGATCATCATTCGGGATTTCTTGTCCTGACGATTCCGGACCGAAATGCCACAGATTCACCAATGGCCCCACGGTAGGGTCAAAATTTCCGTCGGTTTGTTTGGAGATCTCCAACGCTTCTGAAACAACTTTTGCGAAGTCGGAAGAAACAGGAAACCAGTCTGTCGAATCGGAAGCGTTGAACCGGGATATTTCCGACTCTTCCAAATATGTTGACATCTGTTGATTGATTTGAGCCAGCAGTGCTTCGATATCCGATTTCAGTTGATCTGACTCGGGACGGCCTTCAGATGCAGCAAGTGTTATCTGATAGAAGGTTCCCATTGTTTCGCCGCTCAGTTTGAACTCTGTGGCGGTTTGGGAACACCCGGAAAGAAAAATGCTCCCACCCACGAACAGGGTAAGAGCATACAGGTTGCGAATAATATCGGGATTCATGAATTTCAAACACTCTGCCAATCAGCCGAAGTCGTCGAACGAGATGTTTTCTTTTTCGACACCCAGATCGTACAGCATTTTTTGTGCTGCTGAAAGCATCATGGGCGGCCCGCAAATGTAGTATTCAATATCTTCCGGAGCAGGGTGGTCTTTCAGGTATTCATCATGCAACACATTGTGAATGAACCCGACATATCCGGTCCAGTTATCTTCCGGTTGTGGTTCGGAAAGAGCCACATTCATTTTGAAGTTGGGATGGTTCTTCTCGAGTTCCTCAAATTCATCGAGATAGAACAGTTCACGTAACGAACGCCCTCCGTACCAGTAGGAGATTTTCCGTTTCGAATTGCGACCTTTCAGTAATTCGAAAATGTGCGAACGCAGCGGAGCCATCCCGGCCCCACCACCGATGTAAACCATTTCTGCATCGGTCTCTTTAATAAAGAATTCGCCATAGGGACCGGAAATCGTGACTTCGTCTCCTGGCTTCAGATTGAAAATATAAGAAGACATTTTACCGGGAGGTGTTCCTTCCGGTGCGCGAGGCGGAGGGGTTGCCACGCGAACATTAAGCATGATGATCCCCTTTTCTCCGGGATAGTTCGCCATCGAATAGGCACGTACGACCGGCTCGGTGACGACCGATTTTATTTTCCATAAATCATACTTGTCCCAGTCACTCCTATATTCTTCTTCGATGTCGAATGTTTCGTAACAGAGTTCGTGAGGCGGTGCTTCAATCTGGATGAATCCCCCCGCTTTAAAATCGACATCTTCTCCTTCGGGCAGATCCAGAACAAGCTCTTTGATGAACGTCGCCACATTGTGGTTGGAGCGGACTTTGCAATTCCACTTTTTGGTTTCAAAGACCTCGGGAGGAACTTCGATTTTCATATCATGTTTGATCGGAACCTGGCAGGAAAGACGCATTCCTTCGCGAGCTTCCTTTTTGCTGATATGCGATTTTTCCGTTTCAAGGATTTCGCCACCGCCTTCTTTGACAATCACCGTACATTGCCCGCAGGTTCCTCCACCGCCACAGGCAGATGAAACAAATATCTTGTTGGCTGCCAACGCATTGAGCAGTTTTCCGCCCGCAGGAACCTCCAGATCTTTCTGATCGTTGACAACGATATGCACATTCCCGGACGGGACGAGTTTCCACTTGGCGAACTGGATCACAGCGACCAATGCCAACACGACCCCCGTGAACATGACAACGCCCAGAACAATTTCCATGACAAAAACTCACTCAAGAATAAACCAACTGGTCGGTACGATCAGTTATTGTTGAAAAAGGGTACTTGACAACTTCAAAAAAGGTCTGAATATTGTCTACAGTTTGATCCCGGAAAAAGCCATGAAGGCAAGCGACATCAAACCAACGGTGATAAAGGTGATCCCCAGGCCCTTGAGGGCATCCGGGACATCGCTGTATTTCAGTTTTTCACGAACTCCCGCCAGTGCGGTAATTGCCAACGCCCACCCAAGACCGGAGCCAAAACCGTAAACACAGCTTTCTGCGAAGTTGTAATTACGTTCGACCATGAACAGGGATCCCCCCAGGATCGCACAGTTGACTGTAATCAACGGGAGAAAAATACCGAGTGCGTTATAAAGAGGTGGGAAATAGCGGTCGAGTGTCATTTCCAGAATCTGCACCATCGCGGCGATTACACCGATGTAACTGATCAGGCCCAGAAATTCGAGATCGACACCGGTTAAGCCGATCCATCCCAATGCATCTTTCTTCAGCAGATAGACGTAAATCAGGTTGTTGGCAGGAACAGTAATTGTCTGGATGACAACAACGGCAACACCAAGTCCCATTGCGGTTTTTACATTCTTGGAAATCGCCAGGAAGGTACACATTCCGAGAAAGAATGCCAACGCAAGATTCTCGATAAATACCGATGTCAAAAACAGGCTGAGAAAATGTTCCATGATGAACTCGACTCGAAAAAAATCATTATTCAAAAAACAGGCAGCAACTTTTCAGGACACAGCAGCAGTGATGTCAACTATCTTTTTCAACCTGGCTGGGGTCAAACGTGCGCAGTATCCAAATGAAAGTTCCAATCAGAAAGAATGCGCTGGGGGGGAGCAACATCAAGCCGTTCGGCACGTACCACCCGCCATCAGTTGCCAACGGGAGTACCTGAATACCGAACAATTGCCCCGCACCGGTCAGTTCCCGGACAATACCGACACAAACAAGCAGAACGCTGTAACCGAGGCCGTTTCCGATGCCATCGAGGAAACTGGTCCACCAGTCATTTTTCATCGCGAATGCTTCAGCTCGCCCCATCACGATACAGTTGGTAATAATCAACCCGACAAAGACAGAAAGCGTCTTGGCGATTTCTGGAAGAAATGCTTTCAGAATCTGATCAACCACGATCACCAGCGAGGCGATGACCGTCATTTGCACGATAATGCGAATACTGTTTGGTATGAAATTGCGAATCGCGGCAATGATCGCATTTGAAAACGCAACGACCAACGTCACTGCAACGGCCATTGTCACGGTTGTCTGCATTTTGCTGGTAACAGCCAATGCTGAGCATATTCCCAGCACCTGTAACGCAATCGGATTGTTGGCAAAGATCGGGCTGAGCAGAACGTCTTTAATTTTTGATTGACTCATGAGTCTCTACCTGGTTTCAAATTATTTCAACTTGTTGTTTGAACAGGATTTCTTGCTTAAACAGGATTTCCGAAAACGACAGACGGCGTCAACTTCAATGGGACGACTTCATTGGGAGACGCTACTCAACTTGGTAACGGGAAACTGTCCCTCTCTTATTTTTTTCAGCAACGGTCCGTATCCTTCATCGCCCAGCCAGAACTTGAACATGTTTTCAACTCCTCGTGTGGTGATTGTCGCTCCGGCAAGGGCATCGAACTTGTGTTCCGAGTCCGGCATATCGCAGGTGACGACTCCCTTGTAAAAGGAGATATCGACCTGACCTTCGTCGTTGAACAGAACTTTGGGGCACTCCGGATTGCTCCATTTGGCTTTCCATTTCGGGTTATTGATTTCGCCGCCCAAACCAGGAGTTTCGCCATCTTCGTAGAACGTGAGGCCCCGAACCGTCTTGCCATCACTGTCGAGCGAAAGCAGTCCCCAAATCGTCGACCACAGTCCCTTTCCTCGAACTGGCAGAATCAACTGATCGATCGAGCCATCCGGTTTGCTGACGATGTAGATTTTCGTGTATTTCTCCCGACGTTTGATACCTGCCAAATCTTTATCCGCGGGGATTTCGACGGTCAAATCTTCGTTCTTGGCGACATCGCTCAACTTGAAATTCTCAGGATCCTTGACGGCATCCGTTACTTCACCTGTCGACAAGTCAATCATCACAGTTTTAATCTGTTTATACAGTTCAGGAATTTCGGAATCCTTTGTCTTTCCTTTCTCATACAGTCCCGCAACAGAGAGAACTTCCCGCTGAAAAGCGATCCGCTCATTCTTTTCCTTGATTGGACGCAGAACAACCGCCGCACTGGAAACAACCAGAGAGCAGACCAGGCAGAGGACAAATGCGACAAGAAACGTATTTTGGAGAGAGTCACGCTGAGGCATTGGAACGTGCTAACCTTCGTTTGATATTGGCTTGGACAAAGAAGTAATCGATCAATGGAGCGAACACGTTGCCAAACAGAATGGCCAACATGATCCCTTCCGGAAATGCAGGATTGATGACCCGAACCAGAATTGTCATGAATCCGATCAACATGCCATACAACCACTTTCCGCCACTGGTAAAGGCGGCACTAACAGGGTCGGTTGCCATGAAAACCGTACCGAATGCGAACCCGCCAACAACCAGATGCCAGTAGGGTGGCATCGCAAACACGGCGTTGCTGTCACTGCCGATCAGATACAAAATGGAGGAAGTTCCGAGTGCTCCCAGAACCACTCCAGACATGATTTTCCACGAACCAATCCCTGTTGCGATAAGAATGAATGCACCGATCAGGCAGGCCAATGTCGAGGTTTCCCCCATCGAGCCGGGTTGAATACCGAGAAACGCCGTCATCCAGTCCATTCCGAGTCCACCTTGCGAAACCGAACCGGTAATTGCGTTCATTCCGACAGAAGCCTGCTGGGAGGGAAGAGAACCAAGTGCTCCGAGTGGCGTCGCGCCGCTGACCCCGTCAACAGTTCTCCAGATCGAATCACCTGTAATGTTTCCGGGATAGGCGAAATACAGAAAAGCTCGTGCGGTCAACGCGACATTCAAAAAGTTCTTGCCGGTTCCACCGAAGACTTCCTTGCCGAGAACGACACCAAACATAATCCCGATTGCCGCCTGCCATAAAGGCATGGTTGCGGGCAATGTTAACGGGAAGAGCATTCCAGTGACCAGAAAACCTTCATTGATTTCGTGCTTGCGAACGATGCTGAAGATCAGTTCGCACAAACCTCCGGCAATGTTTGTTACCAAAAACAGCGGAATGAAATACAACGCCCCATGCACAAGGTTGGAAAGAAAGCAGCTTGCATCTGGAGTGAGGTGAAGCATCGAAAGGACAGCGCCACGCCAGCCATCGACATCGGTTTGTCCGGTTTCCGCCAAGGCAAGATTCGCCTGGTAACCAGTGTTCCACATCGCCATCAGAATACAGGGACCGAGGGCGGCAACGACCGTGATCATCATCCGTTTCAGATCGAGTGCATCGCGAACGTGGGAGGGCCCTTCAGTCACCTCGTCAGGAGTAAACAGGAAAGTATCGCCAGCTTCGTAAAGAGGATAGAGCGATTCAAACTTCCCTCCCTTGGTGAATAGAGGATGCAGCTTATCGAGAAATTGTCTCAACGCTTTCATATTTCTGGAATCCCTTGGAACACAGAAGCGACCGCTACTGCACGGCCATGTTGCAGCCGCAGACTCCGCTGTGCGGACCAAATACGCAATTAAAAATGTATCGAATTGGGACCAAAGGCGGCCCTGACAAACATTAAATCAGCCTTCTCTTTCGATTGTATCCAGACATTGACGCAACAATGGGCCATACTCCATCTTGCCAGGACAGACAAACGTGCAAAGTGCGAGGTCGTCTTCGTTCAGTTCGAGGCATCCCAGCGCTTGGGCCTGATCGGTGTCGGATGTCAAAAGTGCCCGCAGTAAAAACGTCGGCAAGATATCAAGAGGCATCACCTTCTCATACGAGCCGATTGGAACCATCGCCCGTTTGCTGCCCCCCGTATTGGTTGTCATATTGAATCGTTTGTTTGGATTGATTAGCGAATAAATGCTGGAAGCAAAAGTGTTTTTGACTGAAAACTTGTTGAAGCCCGGCATCTGCCAACCCATAAACTCCCGTTCGTGCCCCTCGGCTACCGCACTGACCTGATTGTGATACCTCCCCAGATACCCGAAAACTCCCGCTGCCTTCCGCCCCGAAAGAACAGAACCCGAAATAACCCGACGATCGACCTCGCAAAGTTGCTCGTTCACAAGATCATCAACCGAAGCGCCGAGCCGCGTCCGCAATAACCGTGGCTCATTTACAACAGGCCCCGCCAGCGAAATGATTCGCTCGACAAAAAGTCGACCGGTGTCAAAAAGCTTCCCGATTGCGATAACATCCTGATAGTTGATATGCCAGACAGTCTTATCCATACTCACCGGATCGAGAAAATGGATATGCGTCCCGGGCAAACCAGCCGGGTGCGGTCCTGCAAATTCTTCCGGCTCGATAAAATCGAGCGATGCCCCAGGGACTTTCACTCCCGCTTCCTGACACAGGTGAACTTTACCATCTGTCAAATGGCGTAACACCTGCAAACCGTGCACGAACGACGCCTCATTTTCCGCAATGACCAGATTCACGTCAGCACAAAGCGGTTCGGTATCGATAGCCGTGATGAAAAGAGAATGTGGCACGCTATCAATGGCGGGGACTTTATCGAACGGGCGTGTCCTTATCGCCGTCCACAAACCGGAATCAACGAGATTTTGCCGCACTTCTTCGCGGCTCAACGCAGAAAGATCGGCTTTCTCGTAGGACTTGAAGGTGACCTCTTCATCTCCATCCAGTTCGATCACTATCGACTGAAACGACCGTCGAGCCCCACGGTTCACCTCAACGACTGTCCCGCAACCGGGAGAGACAAACTGAACACCGGGGTTCTTTTTGTCCTTGAATAACGGTTGTCCAAGTTTGACCTTCTCGCCCACCTGGACGAGCATGGTCGGTTTCATGCCAATGTAATCGGGGCCAATGAGGGCAACTCGCCCTATTTCAGGACCAGCGTGAATAACCTGTTGCGGTTCCCCGGTTATTGGTAAATCCAACCCTTTTTTGATGGTAATCATCTCTCAGCAGCACTCCGCATTAGTCTGACGCCACACGTCGTTGATTTTTTTGGGGTTATAGCAACTTCCTCTGAAGATGGGAATCGTCGGGCTCAGTTCCGTATTATTTTCTTGGTAAATTCAGGAAATCCCCGCAATGATAGTCCAGCAGTGCCCACGCAAGAACGTTGTTTTACTTCAAAGAGTTGCGACATATTGTCGCATGTTTTCTTTAACTTGTACGCTGGAGTAAATAGGGGGATTAGGGGGAGCCGTCTGGTCTGTTACCGCAGTCGGTGCTGATTATTCCCTCAAACCGGAATGATGTTACCGGAAATGAAAAATATCATGAAATAACTCCCAGCTTGCCTAAAACACGCTTGCTTACATCACCTGTTTGATGTCACAGTATTGATGCTTGCTTGTACCGACTCATTTACAGAGGGAAGGGGATTTTAACGTGCGATTTTCAGGTGTCCTGACTGCAGTTGTGACCTGTCTTTTATCAGTCGTGGGGAGTGTTTCCCTCTCGAACGCGGCGGGTCCTCCTGATTCTGGTAGGCTGGTAGCTGTCGATCTTTCGCAGGTGGATGATGATTTCCGCTTTCAGGGGGAATATATGGGGTACATCGCCACCGCTTTTGGTTCACCGTATGTCAAGAAGGTCGGTTTGCAGATTATTGCCCGCGGGAACGGGAATTTCGAGGCCACTTTCTATGAAGGTGGGCTTCCCGGTGATGGATGGAATAAACGGGATCGTCTACGCAGTAGCGGGAAAAATGTGGAGGGAGCGGTTACGTTTCACTTTCAGCAAACTCATATCACCGTAACGGGAAGTCGCGCGTACGTTTTTGACGATAAGGGGGACGAGTTGGGAGACCTTCCCAAATATGCCCGCGTCAGTCCTACGCTCGGTTTGCAGCCTCCGTGCAATGCGATCGTCCTGTTCAATGGTCACAGGAACAAGTTGTGGAAGAACATGAAAGTTACCGGCGACCACCTTCTCGAGCAGGGAGCCGAGACGGTCGATTCATACAGGGATTTCCGCCTTCATCTCGAATTCCGGCTTCCGTACAAGCCGAATGTTCTCGGGCAGGATCGCGGCAACAGTGGTATTTACCTGCAGAGGCGTTACGAGGTTCAGGTCCTCGATTCGTTTGGCCTGGAAGGATTGCCCAATGAGTGTGGGGGCATCTACAAACAGCGTGCGCCCGAGCAGAATATGTGTCTGGCTCCATTGAGTTGGCAGACATACGATATCGATTTTCGTGCAGCTCGTTATGATGATCAGGGCAATAAGACAGAGAATACAAAAATTCGCGTACGGCTCAATGGTGTTGTTATTCATGACGCGATTGAAGTCGAAACAAAAACTGGTGCAGGTAAGCCGGAAGGTCCGGAAGCGATGCCCATTTTACTGCAGGATCACGGCAATCCGGTTCGCTACCGAAATATCTGGCTCGTTGAAGGTGATCCCTTTGCGGCAGAAGATTCCCGTTCCTGCGAACCAGTCCCGTATGATTTGTCGGCCGATAATTTCTACTACGGCGGTCCCGCTCCAATTTTCAATCCGCAGGTACCGCAAAGAATGTGGTAGTGCAGGGGCCACGGTCAAATACGAACGCGTCCACTTCGCAGTGACCAATGGTGCAGCTATCGGCGCAATGCGGGAGACAACACCGCGAAGCGAAGAGACGTCGCAACACGGAGGAGACTCCAACGCGCAGTCGAAACGGCAAGCTGTGCCATTACCGGTTTAGACGCCTCCCTTCACGGCTATAATCTGTTTGGAAGAGGACGTCGTTGGGAATTGGGAAGATCAGGCCGCAAAAACGAGAACGCGATGTATTTCTTCGATGGTGGTCACACCTTCGAGAACCTTTTTCTTGGCAGCCTCTTCAAGAGTGATCATCCCATGTTCCACAGCCAGTTTCTGCAGTTCGTTGCTGGACTTATTATGTATGATCGCTTCACGGATCGTTGGATCAATCGCCAAAATCTCGAAGACACCCGTTCGCCCTGAATAGCCGGTGTGAAAATTGGTGTCGCTTGGAACACCACGTTTGAGGGTAACGGATTCAGCTTGTGCAGGATCGATTCCCAAAAACTGGCACTGTCCTTCATCCGGGTGGTACTCTTCAAATGAGGTGGGGCAGACTTTTCTGACCAATCGCTGAGAGATGACACAGTTGACGCTGTCGCCAATAAACATGGGCGGGATACCAAAGTCCCGAAAAACATCGATTGTCGAGGTGGTGTCATTGGCATGAAGCGTGCTGAGAACGCGAATCCCGGTGAGTCCCGCACGGACGGCAATATGAGCTGTTTCCGGGTCGCGAATTTCTCCCACCATGATCACATCCGGATCCTGCCTGAGAACACCTCGTAGAGCCTCAACAAAATTGAAGTCAATTTTGGTATCAACCTGAATCTGATTGACGCCGTGCATTCGACGCTCAACCGGGTCTTCAATAGTAAGCAGACTTTTTCCCGGATCATTGAGCAAATCGAGACAACTGTACATTGTCGTGCTTTTTCCGCTTCCCACTGGGCCAACACTAAGAACCATTCCGTAAGGCGCATTGATGTGATGCGTCACTATCTTGATCTGTTCTTCATTCAGACCAAGAGAATCGAGTTTGGAAAATGAACCCGATTCAGGCATCAGACGTAAAACGAGCCGTTCGCCGTGAATTGTGGGGCCGCAACCGACACGAATATCCCGCTGATTCTTCAGAACGGCATTGGAAATATGGCCATCCTGGGCAAAACGTTTTTCGGTAATATCCATTCCAGCCATCAACTTCAAACGAGAGATGACTTGGGCAGTCATTGTCGGAGCGAGTACAAGAATATCGTGCAGAATACCATCGACGCGCAGGCGGATATGCAGGCCGTCTTCCCGGGGATCGAAATGAATGTCGGTTGCGCCCAAGCCGAACGCTCTTTCAAGAAGCAGATCGACGAGCGGTCCCGGTCCAACGACATCGACCAGTGAGCGCAACTCCTCCTGAAGCGCTTTTTGGCGCACTTCACCCGCTCTCGTTCCACCGGACTCCTCTTGTTGTTCAGTGGTAGATTCAGAATCGTTCATGATGCTTGGCTCCTTCTTTCTTACCTTGTCGATGAAACGCTGTACTAAATGAAGCAGGTAATTGGAAAAATATTGTTTGGCTTTCCGCCCCGGTGTTACACAGCCGATTTGCCTGATTCGGCGAAATCAGCATCGAACCGCTGTGGGAATTTTCTAAAGAGCTGGAATTTCCCAAAACGCGAAAAAACGGCCCCTGCTTGAAAGGCCAATGACACATTATTTCGTTTCCGGTTTGACAGGTTCCTTTTTTTCTTCCGGTTTTGTCTGTTTAACCGGCTCAGGCTTTTTGCTCTTGTCACTATCGGCTTCGCTCTTTTTTCCGGGCTCTGTTTTTGGAGGAGGAGTCTGTTTTGGGGAAGGCTCCTGTTTCGTTGAAGATTCTGCTTTCTTTGCGGTCGCTTTATCCTCCTTGTCACCGGTCTTGTTTTGTTCCGGGGTTGATTTCTTTAGAGCCTCTTCTTTGCTGGAGGCCCCAGGTTTGTCGGGTGTTGTTTTTTTGTCGCCCTGTTCGGCGGGCGTCGAAGAATTTTCGGGGGTGTCGCTATCAGCATCATCTTCGGCACCATCGTCGTCCTGTTCGGTTTTGAGCGTTGCCACCTCTTTTTTTACGCTCTTGCTTTCTTTATTCTCTTTTACCTCTTGGTTCCCTTTTACACCGAGAAGCTCCGGCTTGATGGCAAATGTGATCAACGCTCCACAGGCGATGAGAAGAATCAGAACAACAATCCACAGGCCGCCTCTGGAATCTGAACCGCTCTGGCCCGACGATCGGTAAGCACGTCCCGCACCAACCAGTGCTCGCGCTTCGTCCATATCATCAACGATGTCCCACACCTTATCCAATGCGGCCAGCTTAAGAACCTCCCTGACACCCGCGTGCGGACAAATGACGCAAATTCTACCTTTTTTGGGCTGGGTTGCTTTCCAGGCCCTCACGATCAGCGCGACCATGGCGGAGCCCATGTAATTCAAAGGGGATAAGTCAACAATCAGTATGGGGTGGGACTGCGATTCCAGTGAACTGAGTATCTGCGTACCAATGGCATCGATTTCTCCCCATTGGACATTGTTCAGTTCCGGAAGCAGAGTCAGTATGCAGAGGTTCCCCTCTTGTTCAAAACGAAAAGGTGCGTCATTTGTTGTCACTGCTATCTCCGATCAGAACTTTGCAAAAACCCGTCAATCAGCCTGAAATTTGTTTCGAAAACTTGCATCGAAGTTGTCCATGGCTGACAACTGGCGGAGAACCCGCAACCATTGGAAATGAAAGAAACAAAAAGGCAGGCGATGTGAAAGAACGGACCGGAAAGGAGGAGAAATCGTCTTTTGGATATCTGGCGCACACATTCTGCTCGGCCCGAAATTCAAACGCTGCGTCGAATAAGTACATACTAGAACGGATTGTGAATTAAATTACAAGATCGAGACCCCTTCCCATTTTTATTCTTTCCTTTTTGTTGGTGTTTGTTTGTATCTCATCGGAGTGCTGGTCTGGATTGCGATTAAGTAAACGGTATCAGCCGGGATCTTTTCTGAGCGCTTGACTCGTGGCACAATTTCAACGAAGGTTCAACACAGGTGAAGTTTGGCGTGGAGTTTTGGAGGCTTCAGTCCTTTGGTGAATGGTTTAGTAGTAGATAATTCAAGTATCTTGTTTTGGCTTAAGCATCCTGTTTTTGGGGAATTAACGCAATATGAGGTTGATTTACTCTCTGGCAGTTCTCGTACTCATCAGCTTATATAATGGCAATCCAGTTGCGGTCGGTGCGGCACCGGGAAAAGTGATTGTTTCTCCTGAAAAAGCGGGAGCAGATCCAGATTTCCAATTACAGGGAGAGTACACTGCGCCGCAAAAAGGGATTCAGGTCATCGCGCTCGGCAAAGGTGAATTCCGGGCGATTATTTACACCGGCGGATTGCCGGGAGCTGGCTGGGATGGCGGGAAAATTCAACCGCTTGAAGGTGACGCAGATGAAATCGCCGATCTGGTTGAAGCGATGAAAAAAGTCGTGCGGAAAAGTCCAACACTCGGCTTGAAAGCTCCAGCCGGCGCAGTTGTCCTGTTTGATGGAACAGAGTCAACGTTCAAGAAAGAATGGCAACCCGGCGCAAAAGTTGAAGCCGAATACACAGGGAAAAACAAACGCGAATTATTGCTGAAGCAGGGGGCAACTTCCACAAGAACCTTCCGCGATTTTTCCGCCCATATTGAATTCCGAACTCCTTTTATGCCCGAAGCTCGCGGACAGGGCCGAGGCAACAGCGGAGCTTATTATCAGGGAAGATACGAAACGCAGATTCTCGATTCGTTCGGTCTTGAAGGAGACGACAACGAAACCGGTGGAATCTACGGCATCCGAAAGCCTGATCTCAATATGTGCTTTCCGCCTTTGTCGTGGCAAACATACGACATCGATTTTACCGCAGCACGGTACGATCAGGCAGGCAAAAAAATTCGTAACGCGCGCATCACCGTTAAACTGAATGGAGTGACTGTTCAGAATGATATCGAGATACCCAATGCGACCCGAGCCGCTCCACTGAAAGAAGCCAGTACGCCTGGCCCACTTTACTTGCAGGATCACGGGAACCCGGTGCGTTTTCGCAACATCTGGATATTACCTCGAGATTCCCGCACACACGCCCGGCGTCCTCGAGTGCCCGGCTTCGAACGTTTCTTTTCGCGAGCCGATCAGGATCAGATTACCGGCGGGCGACTGCTTCTGGGGGAGTTGAATTGCGTTTCCTGTCATCAGGCTGATGGAAACTGGCCGCAGATATTGCAACCGAAACAGGCCCCTCGCTTGAGCGGAGTTGGCGGTCGCGTTTATCCAGATTTCATTCAGAAATTTATTCTTTCCCCTCACGATTTGAAACCAGGTTCGACCATGCCTGCTGTTCTGGCGGGGTTACCGGAGCAGGAACGGCGCGCAAAGCTGGAACCGATTGCTCACTTTTTGGCGTCAACGGGAAAGGCAAGAAAGAAAGCGATTGATCGAAAGGCAATTAACCGGGGGAGAAAACTGTTCCACACGGTTGGCTGTGAAATTTGCCATGGTTCATCTCCGGGAACCGAAACAACAGCGTCAACTTCCATTCCTTTAGGCTCGTTACACAAAAAGTACAGTCTGTCCGCTCTGAAAAATTTCCTGAAAGATCCTCATGCAATACGCCCTTCCGGTCGAATGCCGCGTATGCACCTGGATGACAAACAGGCAAGTGATTTGGCAAACTACCTACTGAAAAATTCTTCTCCTGAATTATCAAAGCCGAACGTCCTTTACAAAGCGTACGTTGGCGAATGGCAGAAATTGCCAGATTTCAATGCAATGAAGCCTGTCAAAGAAGGGAAAGCGACTGCCTTCGATGTATCCGTCGCCGGGCAGGGCGACAAATTCGGCCTCGTTTTCACCGGCTGGATCACACTCCAAAAAAACGGCAAATATCGCTTTCATCTCGGTTCCGATGACGGTAGCAGATTGCTGATTGATGGAAACGAAATAGTCAGAAACGATGGCGTTCATCCACATACAACCCAAACGGGTGAGATCGAATTGCAGGCGGGCATTCATGAAATACGCATCGAATATTTTGAACTGGCTGGAGGAGAATCGTTGAGTTTGGAAATTGAAGGGCCTTCGATCAGCAGGCGGGATGTTTCCCATTTGATACGCGCAACTCGCAAAGTTCAAAAAACAAAGCCGAAAAAGTCTTCTGGCGAACAATTCATTTTTGATCCCTCAAAAGCCGA
>JALTOP010000534.1 GCA_027000105.1 Planctomycetaceae bacterium
GTGTATTGCATGTACTTCACAGGATGAGGCATGCGAATGCCCGGCGTGTGTCGTACATCAGCCCGGAAGTGCTCGACTGGTGCTCCGACATCGACTTTCGTCATGTTGTTGATCGTGTGAGACTTCAAGCTGGCTGGCCCACCATAAGGCAGGTGAGGTGGTCCCTGCAAACCGATTGGAGTTGCGCTGCGGGGCATTCCCCAGGCTTGAACTCCACCAACTCCGGAAACAGGATTGTAGGCGGGGCCGCCCGGATAGGAAGGGCCACCCATGACCATCGCGTTAGGCATTCCCGAAGGAACTCCCGCCGGGCCGATCGGCATCGGCTCGACAAACTGGCCCTGTTCGCCATCAATTTTTTCAATATGGGAAACGGCTGTTACAGGAGCCCCATTCTGGCCGGGCATTTCCAGGTCCATGTTACCAATTCTCAGCACAGCCATAATGGTACCGCGTCGGTCGGCTTCGCTGACAGGATCGACACCGGGATCAAGTCGGGTCGAAACAAGTGTTTCTACGCCGGCAATGGCCAATTCCTGGAACTTTGGTTCCGGCAGATAAATGACTTTGGTGACGAAGTTATTGGTTTCGATTTGATCGAGGTCTTCATCCGTAATCTGCAACGGGACGCTGTTGTGTGTCAGGTAGGCATCTGTTGTCGGATGAGCTGGGTAAACCTGCAAGGTTGGGTAAAGAACCAGGCCTTCTCGACCAGGAATATTGGTCGCTTTGAGGCGGTATGTGGCGCCTTGACGGAAGTTGTAACGCCCGGGAGCCATCATCTGGTTCTCGGCAAATCCCTCTCCGGCCTGCCAACCGATCATCATGCCAGCTGGACCGACGAAACGAATCTGTGAAGTTCGCTGAGCCATCTGTGGTGGGGGCGGTGCCAATTGCGGCATGATCGCCGGGTAGGGCAGATCGACCATCGGTCCGGGTCGCTGCATCATCGCTGCAGGGGGTGCGTGATATTCGCCTTTGTCGATCACCTGCTGGCCATCCACGGCGCAGCCGACACACACGACGACCAGTGTGCCTAAGGCCAGGAAATAATACTTCATCTTGAGTCCTTTTTCGTGATTTGGCCGGAGACCTGTATCAGTCGATGTCCTGAAATTCCTGAAATACTGTTCTTTGGTTCAAAAACCACTTCTCGAGAGATTGACATCGACTCAACTCGCGACTCTCTCATACACTTCCGCAAACTTTTGTGATTCGTAAATTGTGCGTGTACAATCACGCCCAACAGGAAGAAACTGCTTCCTGTAACTTATATGTCGGTCAATTGACGCTCGGAATCTTTGGATTCTTTGGAAAATTCGTCATTTTCAAGAGAACATGAAAAAACGGCGCAGCTTAACATTCTCCCTCTTTCTCATTGTTTCGTTCCTGATCGGGTGCGGAATTTGGGTTTATCTGTCTCCACAGCAGTTTGACGCTTTAGTGCAACTGGTTCGGCAGAGAGTGACGACTACACCCGAAACAGAGGTAGCGGATGACCATTTGAAGCCGGGTGAACCTGCCATGGATTCTTCGGAAGTGGTCAGCGGGAACGATTTGATCCGTCGCTCACGCCAGATGATGCAGGAACAGTTGACTTCGTTCTCGGCTGAAATTTTGCAAATAATACAAACACCCGAGATGAGCTACTCGGCAAAAGGGGCGTATGTGCAAACATCACGGTTGCAATCGCGGCTGGAAATCAGCATGGAAATCAAGGGGATCCAGGGACATCTGCTTCAGGTTTCGAATGGTCAGGTTGTCTGGACGGTGCGCGAAGTCAAAAACCTGAAGCCGATACGCCCCGTCAAACAGGATGAAGAATTTTCTGGTGAGGAAGTACGTATTGAGCGTGTTGATCTGAAACGCCTGGCCGATTTTGCAGGCTCTCAGCAGATCAGTTTTGGCGACCCTCGGTTCGCCCGGGAGTTTTTAACGGGAATACCCGGTTTGTTGGCCGCGTTGGAAGCGGAAATGGACTTCAAGTTTGTCAAAAAAGTCGCTCTCCAGGGAGTTCCACATTTTATCATTCAAGGAGAGTGGAAAATTCCGCCTGATCAGCGTGAGTTTGATGACAGTTTCGCGGCGAAGGTTTTCGCCGGGGAAGTTCCTCAGCGGGTTCGTTTGTATCTTCGAGCTAGCGATTTGATGCTCGTCCGATACCTCTGCCTGAAAAAACGTCCCGATGGCAATGGCTGGTACGCTCCGCTGGCTATGGAACTATCCCATATCATGACCAACGAATCGATAAATCCTTCCATTTTCCAATACAGTCCCGCGGGCGATCAGGT